>CAIXAY010000198.1 GCA_903917505.1 uncultured beta proteobacterium
CATCCAGCCGCTCGTCTGCACTCAACTCTATCGCCGTCTCGTTCATCAAATCACTCCCACCTCGAATTGCTTCAAAGTATCGGCGGTTTTATGAAAATATGCAATATTAAGTTAGCGCTTATGGGCGAAAGCCGGGATCCATATTCTGCGCGGAAAATCTGGATTCCGGCTTGCGCCGGAATGACGATGCCAATTTAGCCCTCTCTTGGCGCTCCAATGGCTTTCATGCAATCGCCCGGCGTGACGGCTTGCTCAGCGATCGCCAGTCGCGGCGGTCAGGCGCAAACCAGGCGGCAGGGTTTGACGCGCCCCATCGCGTCAGCCTCGCCGACGCCGAGCAGGCGGTCGCCGCCATAAACGCGGCATTTGCCCGGCGCTGCCGCGACATCGACCGGGTTTCCATGCGAGAAGCGCAGCGTCGCGGCCTCGTCCAGAGACACCATCGGCAAACTCAGCAAGAGCGAATCAGGAGGCAACAGGCAGCCGGCCCGCGCTTCGTCGGAGAGCGCGTTGAGCTGATCGAGCGAGAGCGCATCGGCAACGCGCAGCGCTCCGATGGCCGTGCGCCGCAGGGCGCAGAGATGCGCGCCGCAGGCCAGTGCATTGCCGATGTCTTCGGCGAGCGTGCGGATGTAGGTGCCTTTGCTGCAAGCGATGCGCAAGCGGCAGCGATCGCCCGAAAAACTCAGCAGCAGCAACTCGCCGATCGTCACTGCGCGCGCCGCGCGCTCGACTTCGATCCCTTGCCTGGCCAGCTTGTAGAGCGGCTGGCCGTCGCGCTTGAGCGCCGAATGCATCGGCGGGATTTGCTGGATCGGCCCGCGAAAGCCCTGCAGCGCGGCGTTCAATTGCGCCTCGTCAAAGGCGACCGGACGGGTCTGCAGGATTTCGCCCTCGGAATCGCCGGTCGAGGTGGTGACGCCGAAGACGATTTCAGCCTCGTAGACCTTGTCGGCATTGAGCAGGTCGGCCGAGAACTTGGTCGCTTCGCCGAAACACAGCGGCAAGAGGCCGGTGGCCAGCGGATCGAGCGTCCCGGTATGCCCCGCCTTGGCGGCCGAGAACAGCCGACGCGCGCCCTGCAGGGCGAAGTTCGAAGTCATCCCGCTCGCTTTGTCGAGCAGCAGTACGCCGTCGACGCGCTGCCACACGCGCTTGCCGGGCTTACTTGTCACCGCGGCCGGGTTCCGGCGCTGAAGAGGAATCAGGCTCGGGCTCCGCTTCGGGCAAAGGATCGGACACCTGTGATATCACCACCGCCTCCTGGATCAGCTTCGAGAGATCGGCGCCGCGTTCGAGCGACTGATCGAAAACGAAATGCAGCTGCGGCGTCATGTGGATGCTGATGCGCTTGCCGAGTTCGCGGCGCAGGAAACCCGAAGCCTTCTGTAGGCCGGTCAGCACTGCCGGCACGTGCTCGCTGCCGGCCAGGGTGCTGAAAAACACCTTGGCGTGCGAATAATCGGCCGTCACCTCGACATCGG
The DNA here is from genome assembly GCA_903917505.1 of uncultured beta proteobacterium. Next base: position 1,485 of record CAIXAY010000198.1, read on the forward strand.
TGATGCTGACCATGCCGATGCGCGGATCCTTGACCTCGGTGCGTATCAGTTCCGCCACTTCGCGGCGTATCTGTTCGGCGACCCGGTCCTTGCGTGAAAAACTTTTCTCGATCTTGGCCATCAGGGCTGCTTACAAAGTCCGTGCAAATTCGGTCACGTCATAGCATTCGAGCTGGTCGCCGACTTCGTAGCTGCTGTAATTCTTCAGCGACAGGCCGCACTCGAAACCGGCGCGCACTTCCTTGGCGTCGTCCTTGAAGCGCTTGAGCGACTCGAACTCGCCGTCCCAGATGACGACGTTGTCGCGCAAGAGGCGCGCGCGCGAGGTGCGCTTGACGACGCCTTCGAGCACGTAGCAGCCGGCGATGGTGCCGATCTTGGTGGCGTGGAAAACCTGGCGGATCTCGACGAGGCCGGTGATCTCCTCGCGCTTTTCCGGCGCCAGCATTCCGGAGAGCGCCGCCTTGACCACGTCGACCGCGTCGTAAATGATGTTGTAGTAGCGGATGTCGACGCCAACGCTCTCCGCCGCCTTGCGCGCACCGGCGTCGGCGCGCGTGTTGAAGCCGATGATGACGGCCTTCGAGGCCTGCGCGAGGTGCACGTCGGACTCGCTGATCGCGCCGACGGCGGCGTGGATGATGTTGACCTTGACCTCGGCCGTCGACAGTTTCTGCAGCGACTGCACCAGCGCTTCCTGCGAACCCTGCACGTCGGCCTTGATGATCAGCGGCAGCAGCTTGATTTCGGCTTCGGTCATCTGGTCGAGGATGGTCTCGAGATTGGCTGCCTGCTTGCTGGCGAGCTTGACGTCGCGGTACTTGCCTTGGCGGAACAGCGCGATTTCGCGCGCCTTGCGTTCGTCGTTCAAGACGACCGCCTCCTGGCCGGCGGCCGGCACATCGGAGAGGCCGAGAATCTCGACCGGAATCGACGGCCCGGCTTCCTTGATCGACTTGCCGGTTTCATCGAGCATGGCGCGGATGCGGCCGAACACCTGCCCGGCAAGCAGCACGTCGCCCTGGCGCAAGGTGCCCGACTGGACCAGCATGGTCGCCACCGGGCCGCGGCCGCGGTCGAGCCGCGCTTCGATAATCAGGCCCTTGGCCGGCGCATCCTTCGGCGCCTTGAGTTCGAGCACTTCGGCCTGCAACAGCACGTTCTCGAGCAGTTCGTCGATGCCGGCGCCGGTCTTGGCGGAAACGGCAACGAAGGGGGCATCGCCGCCGTACTCTTCCGGGATCACCTGTTCGGCGACGAGTTCCTGCTTGACGCGCTCGGGCGCCGCATCGGGCTTGTCGATCTTGTTGATGGCGACGATGATCGGCACGCCGGCAGCCTTGGCGTGGTGGATCGCCTCGCGCGTCTGCGGCATGACACCGTCATCGGCGGCGACGACCAGGATGACGAGGTCGGTGGCCTGGGCGCCGCGGGCGCGCATCGCGGTGAAGGCCTCGTGGCCCGGCGTGTCGAGGAAGGTCACCATGCCGCGGCTGGTTTCGACGTGATAGGCGCCGATATGCTGGGTGATGCCGCCGGCTTCGCCCGAGGCGACGCGGGTGCGGCGGATATAGTCGAGCAGCGAGGTCTTGCCGTGGTCGACGTGACCCATGACGGTGACCACCGGCGCGCGCGGTTCGTGCGGCGCATCGGTATGCGCCACCGAATCGTCGATGAAGGCATCAGGATCGTCGAGCTTGGCGGCGAACGCCTTGTGCCCCATTTCCTCGACGATGATCATCGCCGTTTCCTGGTCGATGACCTGGTTGATGGTCACCATCGAACCCATCTTCATCAGCGTCTTGATCACTTCGGTCGCCTTGAC
>CAIXAY010000199.1 GCA_903917505.1 uncultured beta proteobacterium
AAAGAAACGGCAGGAGCAGCAACAGGGCGGCAGGCGCACAGCGGGAAAAATTCACGTGAACCCCCAATCAGAAAACATTAATCAAGCAATGAGTTTCCATTGCATCGGTTCGCCGGCGCGCAGCGGCACGAGCGTATCGCCGTCAGCATAGGCAATTTCGCCCGGCATGGTCCAGTCCTGCCTGGCCAGCGTCAGCCTGCCGGTGTTGCGCGGCAGGCCATAAAAATCGGCGCCGTTGAAGCTGGCGAAAGCTTCCAGATGCTCGAGCGCGCCGGCCGCGGCGAACGCCTCGGCATAAAGCTCGAGCGCGGCGAAAGCGGTGTAGCAACCGGCGCAGGCGCAGGCCGCTTCCTTGCCGGCGCGCGCATGTGGCGCCGAATCGGTGCCGAGGAAGAACTTGCCGCTGCCCGAAGTCGCCGCCGCGACGAGCGCCTGGCGATGCACTTCGCGCTTCAGCACCGGCAGGCAGTAATAGTGCGGACGCAGGCCGCCGGAGAACAAGGCGTTGCGATTGTAAAGCAGGTGATGCGCAGTGATCGTCGCCGCGACGTTCGCGCCGGCCGCCGCGACGAAGGCCGCGCCGTCCTGCGTGGTGACATGCTCGAGCACCACGCGCAAAGCCGGGTGCCGCGCCAGCAGGGGCCGCAGCACGCGGTCGATGAAGACCTTCTCGCGATCGAACAGGTCGATCGCCGGATCGCTGACTTCGCCATGCACGAGCAGCGGCAGGCCGAGCTTCTCCATTTCGGCGAGCGCCGCGTCGCATTTGCCGAGATCGGTCACGCCGGCGTCCGAATTGGTCGTCGCGCCGGCCGGATAGAGTTTCACGGCCTTGACGAAATCGCTCTCCGCCGCGCGGCGTATCTCTTCAGCCGGCGTGTTGTCGGTGAGATAAAGCGTCATCAGCGGCTCGAATTGCATGCCCGCCGGCAGTGCAGCGAGGATGCGCCGGCGATATTCGCCGGCCGCGGCGACCGTGGTCACCGGCGGGCGCAGATTGGGCATGATGATGGCACGTGCGAACTGGCGCGCGCTGTGCGGCAGCACCGCCGCGAGCGCGGCGCCGTCGCGCAGGTGCAGATGCCAGTCGTCGGGACGGGAAATTGTGATTTGCATTACTGGTCTTCGGAATTGGATACGCGAATTCTAGATGAATTGTTCGTGCCTGCGATGAAAAGCGTGCGGGCCGCGTCTACGCTGATGGTCATCGGGCCTACTCGACTTCTTTCGCATACGGCCGGCCAAGCATCCAGTTCACGATCGCCTCGACGGTGACTTCTTCCTTGCCGTAATAGCCGTGCGCCGCGAACGGTTCGCACGGGCCGGCGACCGCGTCCTTGCCGCCATGCACCGAGATCAACGGGTATTTTTCCGACAAGGCTTTGGCCCGGTAGTAGGGCGTGACGCGACAGGCGTCGTCGACATGGTGCACGAAAAGCAGGGGCACCTTGATTTTCTCGAAGTCGAAGACGGCGAGTCCCGTGCCTTCGCGCGCTGCATTGAACAGCGATGAGGTCAGCACGACGCCGGCCAGCCGCGCTGCGAGCGCGGCGCCGGCGTAGCCCGCCGACACCGTGCCGCGACTGGTGCCGACCAGGAATAGCGGCTTGCCCGGAAACTGCTTTTGCAGGTCGTCGGCGACCAGCGCCACATCGGCGATATGCCGCTCGCTCATGCGGTAGGCGGCGGACATGCCACTGCGCATTTCGCTTGGGGTATCGATGACCGCCACCGGCACGCCGCGGGCGACGAACAGCGCGCGCGTGCGCACGAGGAAATTGCTGCCCGGTTGCGGGATGCCGTGTTCAAGGAGGCCCACCGCGCCCGCGCCGCCGCTGAAAAGAATGGCCACCGCGGCGACCTCGCGGTTCGCCTCGGGCAGGTCGGCATCGAGCAGGTAGGGAATGGTCCCGCCGCCGGGGCTCGACAATTGCCGGATCTCTTCGGCATTGGCGCTGGCGGCCAGCAGCAGCGTCGCCGCCAGCATGGCCTGTGCGAACCGGCGAGGCAGCGTCCCGGGCTGGAGGCAGGCGATGCGCATGTTCATTCGCTTGCCGGTTGCTGATCCTGCTTGATCTTCAGCGCCAGGTCGTACATCACATTCCTCGATGCCCCGCTGATGCCATGCGCGAGTTTCGCCGCCTGCTTGACCGGCAGGCCTTCGGCGAGCAGCAGCCTGAGCACGCGCTCGCCGTCGCCGTCGTCGGCAAGCGCCGTCGGCGCCGAAACGAGCAGGACGAATTCGCCGCGCTGGCGGTTGCTGTCGGCGGCGAGCCAAGCGTGCGCCTCGCTGAGCGGACAGCTGTGGATGGTCTCGAAGATCTTGGTCAATTCACGCGCGATGACCAGCGTGCGCTCGCCGCCAAAGGCTTCGGCCAGCGCCGCGACGGTCTCGAGGATGCGGTGCGGCGCTTCGTAGAAGGCGAGCGCAAAAGGCAAGGCGGCCACGTCGCGCAAGGCGTCCTGGCGCTGCTTGGGCTTGGCCGGCAGGAAACCGTAGAACAGGAAATGCGCATCGGCAAGGCCCGATGCCGACAATGCGGTGACGGCCGCGCAGGCGCCGGGCAAGGGCACGACGCGATAACCGGCGGCGCGCACCCGCGCCACCAGCCGCGCGCCCGGGTCGGAAACGGCCGGCGTGCCGGCGTCGGAAATGAAGGCCACCGATTGGCCGCCGGCGAGCCGGGCGATGATCTGCTCGGCCGCCGCCTCCTCGTTGTGCTCGTGCGCGGCCAAGAGGCGCGCCGTGCAGCCGAAATGCTTGAGCAGCGGCGCGCTGTGCCGCGTATCCTCGGCGGCCACCCAGGGCACCGCGCGCAGCACCTCGATAGCCCGCTGCGTCATGTCGCCGAGGTTTCCGATCGGGGTCGGCACTACATATAATACGGACAAGTCTTCTGTCATAGGCGCCACGAATTTGATGAGCGAGAAATCGATGAGCGGCAACGATACCACGAGCGCCTCAACGCAAGCGATCGGCAAGCGCGCCGAGGATCTCGCCGCGCGCTTTCTCGAGCAGCGCGGCCTGCGCGTGCTGGCGCGCAATTTCCGCTGCCGCGGCGGCGAAATCGACCTCGTCTGCCGCGACGGAAAATCGCTGGTCTTCGTCGAGGTGCGCCTGCGCCGCAATGCCGCTTACGGCGGCGCCGCCGCCAGCATCACCGCGCGCAAGCAGCAGCGCATCGTCCTGGCGGCGCGCCACTATCTCGCGGCACACGCCGGCGCCGATGCCGACTGCCGCTTCGACTGCGTGCTGCTCGGCAGCGACGATGCCAATGCCATCGAATGGGAACGCGATGCGTTTGCGGAAAGCTAAACAGATCGCCCTCTTCCTGGCCGGTCTGGGCGCCGTGCAGCTCGCCGCTGCGGAATCGGTGAAAGTGCTGGTGCAGAGTTCGCCGCTGGCCGGCAGCCAGTATTACGCCGCTGCCAAGGTATGGAAGGACATCCGCATCGGCGACCGCCTGACGCTGACGCGCGAACCGGACAACCGCCACGACCGCAACGCGGTGCGCGTCGATTGGCAGGGCCAGCAGATCGGCTACGTGCCGCGCGCCGAAAACGGCGCGGTGGCGCGTGCGCTCGACGCCGGCGAGAAGCTCGAAGCGCGCGTTTCGAAGCGACATGACGATCCCGACCCGTGGCGGCGGATCGAGTTTGAAGTCTATTTGATCCTCTGATGGTAGACTGAAGGCCTGATTCACTTGGCCAATCGAACGACATGGATTTGATTTCACGCATCGGCGATCATTTCAGCGACAGCGCGCAAGCCAAGCTTGACGCCATCGACGTGCTCGCGCCGCTGATCGCCCAGGCCACCGAACTGATGGTCGCCTGCCTGCTCGCCGACGGCAAGATCCTGGCCTGCGGCAACGGCGGTTCGGCCGCCGACGCGCAGCACTTTGCCGCCGAACTGGTCGGGCGTTTCGAGACGGAACGCCAGGGGCTCTCGGCGATCGCGCTGACCACCGACAGCTCGATCATGACCGCGATCGCCAACGACTACGGCTACAAGGCCATATTCGACAAGCAGGTGCGCGCGCTCGGCAAGCCCGGCGACGTGCTGCTGGCGATCTCGACCTCGGGCAATTCGGCCAACGTCATCGAGGCCATCCACGCGGCGCACGACAACGATCTGCGCGTTGTCGCGCTGACCGGCAAGGGCGGCGGCGAAATCGCCGAGCTATTGCGCGACACCGATGTACACATCTGCGTGCCTGCGGAACGCACGGCACGCATCCAGGAAGTTCACCTGCTGTCCATCCACTGCCTGTGCGACGGCATTGACTGCCTGCTTTTAGGAGTTGACGAATGAAGAAGAATCTCATCGCTGCGCTGCTCTTCGGCGCCATCGCCCTGCCCGCGCTGCAGGGCTGTTTCCCGATGGTCGCCGCCGGCGTCACGACCGGGGTCATCGCGACCATGGACCGGCGCTCGCTCGGCACGCAAACCGAAGACGACACGATCGACCTGAAAGCCGGCTCCCGCCTCGGCGAGAAATTCGGCAAGGATGCGCACCTCAACGTCTCGAGCTACAACCGCAAGGTGCTGATCACCGGCGAGGTCGCCAGCGCCGAGGCCAAGGCCAGCGCCGAAGCCATCGTCCTCGGCGTTCCCAATGTGCAGGGCGTCTATAACGAGCTGGCGATGGCGCCGCCGAGTTCCTACAGCGACCGCGGCAACGACTCCTACATCACCTCGAAGATCAAGGGCCGCTTCGTCGATAACGGCAAGTTCAACGCGGTGCATGTCAAGGTCGTCACCGAGGCCGGCATCGCCTACCTGCTCGGCATGGTCACCCAGCCGGAAGCCGACGCGGCGATCGGCGTTGCCCGCACCACCTCCGGCGTCAAGAAGGTGGTCAACCTGCTCGAGGTCATCACGCCGGCCAAGGCCAGGGAACTCGACATCGCGCAAAAGAACAGCGCGCCCAGTGAAACCAAGCCGCAGTGACCGACGCATCGAGCCAGCCGCTCGGCGGAGGCGGGCGCGCCTTGGCCGCGGCTGACGCGCCCGGCTTCGAAGCCAAGATCGTCGCGCCCGGCGAACTCGCCGGACGGCTCGCCGGCTTGCCGCGGCCGCTGGTGTTCACCAACGGCTGCTTCGACATCGTGCATCGCGGCCATGTCACCCTGCTGGCGCAGGCGCGCGCCTTGGGCGCGGCGCTCGTCGTCGCGCTCAATACCGATGCCTCGGTGAAAAGGCTCGGCAAGGGCGGCGAGCGGCCGGTCAATGCGCTGGCCGACCGGCTGGCGGTGATCGCCGCGCTCGAATGCGTGTCGCTCGTCACCTGGTTCGACGAAGACACGCCGCTGTCGCGCATTCTCGACTGCCGGCCCGAGGTCCTGGTCAAGGGCGGCGACTGGCCGGTCGAAAAAATCGTCGGCAACCGCGAAGTGTCCGGTTGGGGCGGCCGCGTCGTCTCGATTCCCTTCATTCACCAGCAATCGACGACGGCGCTGCTCGACAAGATCCGGCGTCTGTAAATCGCCGCTGCCTTTCGTCCGTGGCGCGGTTTGACAAGCGCTTTCCGCTGGTTTTCCGCAGCGAGCAAGGCAGAGCGCGAACGCGCAATGCGGTCTTCCTCGCATGATCGTTTTTGCGGTAAAGTCGCCGCATTCGAAACGGGGGCGGGGTCGCCATGCAAAAAATCCTGATCATTATTCACGCGGCGCCTTACGGCAGCGAGCGCTGCCTGTCCGCGCTGCGCCTGGCAACGGCCTTGACGGGCCGGGACGATAGACCCGAAGTCAGCCTGTTCCTGATGTCGGATGCGACGGTGCTCGGCTTGCCGGATCAGGTCGACGGCGCGGGAAACGGGCTCCAGGGCATGGTCGAGCACCTGGTCGGCGAAGCGGTGGCGATCAAGGTCTGCCGCACCTGCGCGCTGGCGCGAGGCATTGCGAAGCTGCCGCTGATTCCGGGTGTCACGATAGGAACCCTGCACGAACTCGCCGAGGCCACGGTCGAGGTCGATAAAGTCATCACCTTCTGAAGGCCTTCCGTTCAAGGTCCGCTTTGCGCGAGTGATCCTCCGGCACAGGCCTTGCGCGCCTCGCACGATCTCATCTTTGGTAACGCAGCGCGTCGACCAGCAGCGCAAACGCAGGTGCCGACTGCCGGCGGCTCGCGTAATACAGATGGTAGCCCTGGAAGGTCGGTGCCCACGGCGCAAGAACGCGCTTGAGATCGCCGGCGCGGACGTGCTCCGTCACCATGTCTTCCGGCAAGCAGGCCAGGCCGAATCCGGCCAGAGCCGCTCTCAGCATCGGCGTGCTGCTGTTGAAGGTCAGCTGGCCCTCTACATGCACCTTGAGTTCCTGGCCGTTGCGGGCGAATTCCCAGGCGTAAAGACCGCCATGGGTCGGCAGGCGCAGCGTGATGCAGTCGTGCGCGTCCAGTTCGCGCGGCGTGCGCGGCGGCGGCCGCCGCGCGAAGTAGGCGGGCGAGCCAACCACGGCCATGCGCAGGTCGGGCGCGATGCGCACCGCGATCATGTCCTTGGCCACCTGCTCGCCGAGACGTACGCCGGCGTCATAGCGCTCGGCGACGATGTCGGTGAGCCCGTAGTTGATGTTGATCTCGACGCGGATGTCCGGATAGCGCGGCAGGAAAGTTGCGAGCCGCGGCCACAGCACCGTGTTGGCGGCATGCTCGGCGGCGCTGATGCGGATCGTGCCGGCCGGCTTGTCGCGCAGTTCGCTCAATGCCGCGAGCTCGGCCTCGATCTCCTCGAAGCGCGGGCTGAGCGTGCGCAGCAGGCGCTCGCCGGCCTCGGTCGGCGCGACGCTGCGCGTCGTGCGCGTCAGCAGGCGGACGTCGAGCCGCGTTTCCAGCGCGCGGATGGTGTGGCTGAGCGCCGATTGCGACACGCCGAGCTGCGCGGCGGCGCGCGTGAAGCTGCCCTGGCTGGCGACCAGGACGAAGGCCTGCAGGTCGTTGAAATTGGCGCGCGGCATTGATGAGCTCCATTCATAAGCACATGCCGATTATAGCGACTAATCACGGTTGGGCGCAGCCGCTACAGTAGACCCCGTCAACCAACCTTGAGGACTTTGACCATGAGCATGAATGTGCTGGGCTACGCCGCCCACTCGCCGACCGACGCGCTCACCGCGTATCGCTTCGAGCGCCGCGCGCCGCGCCCCGACGACGTCGTCATCGAGATTCTCTACTGCGGCGTCTGCCACTCGGATTTGCATAACGTGCGCAACGACTGAGGCAATGGCAAATACCCGGTGGTCCCCGGCCACGAAATCATCGGCCGGGTCAGCGCCGTCGGCGCCGCGGTGACGCGCTTCAAGGCCGGCAATCACGTCGGCGTCGGCTGCATGGTGGACTCCTGCCAGGACTGCTCGCCCTGCCAGCACGGGCACGAACAGTATTGCAAGAACCTCGCGACCTACACCTACAACGGCATCGACCGCCGCGACGGCACGCGGACCTTCGGCGGCTACTCGCAGCGCATCGTCGTCTCCGACAAGTTCGTGCTCAGGATCCCGGCCGGCCTCGCCCTCGACGGCGCGGCGCCGCTGCTGTGTGCCGGCATCACCACCTGGTCGCCGCTGCACCATTGGCAGGTCGGGCGCGGCAGCAAGGTGGCGATCGTCGGCCTCGGCGGTCTCGGGCACATGGGCATCAAGCTGGCGAAAGCGCTCGGCGCCGAGGTCACGCTGTTCACGCGCTCGCCGGACAAGGCGCAGGAAGCCATGCGGCTCGGCGCCGGGCGCATCGTGCTATCCACTGACGAAGCGCAGATGAAAGCCGTGACGAACCGCTTCGACCTGATCATCGACACCGTTCCCTACAGCCACGACCTCAATCCCTATATGCCGACGCTGGCGATCGGCGGCACCCTGGTGCTGGTCGGCTATCTCGGCGGCCTCGAGCCGGCGCTCAACACCGTGCCGCTGATCATGGGGCGCAAGGCGGTCGCCGGTTCGCTGATCGGCGGCATCGCCGAGACGCAGGAGATGCTCGACTTCTGCGGCGAGCACGGGATCACTTCCGACATCGAGGTGATCCGCATGGACGAGATCAACACGGCCTATGAACGACTGCTGAAGAGCGATGTAAAGTATCGTTTCGTCATTGACATGGCGACGCTCAAGGGCTGAGCCCAATGTTCAGGAGGAAACAACAATGAAAGCACTCGCCGCGGCAGTGATGTCGCTCGCCCTGCTCGACCCGGCCGGCGCCCAGACCGATGCTGCCGCTGCCGCGCAGGCTTCGACGGGCAAGCCGGCCGAAGCCGCGCAAACCATTAGCATCGCGCGCCGCGGCTCGCAGCCGTCGCGGCAGGGACCGGCCGAGAACTTCACCGGCGCGGTGCGCGTCGATCCGCTGTTTCAGCCGACCGAACCGGCGCGCGCCTCGGCATCCTACGTCACTTTCGCGCCCGGCGCGCGCACCGCCTGGCACAGCCACCCGTACGGCCAGACCCTGGTCGTCACCGCCGGCGTCGGCCGCGTTCAGTCCTGGGGCGGCGCGATCGAAGAGATCCGGCCCGGCGACGTCGTCAGCATCCCGCCCGGCGTCAAGCACTGGCACGGCGCCGCGCCGCGCCGGACAGCGCGATGACGCACCTCGCCGTGCAGGAGCGCAAGGACGGCCAGACCGCCACCTGGTTCGAGAAAGTCAGCGACGAGCAATACCAGGGCGGCGTTGCCACGGCGCCGGCCAAGGCCGCGGCGCCCTCGCGCGCGCAGCAGTTGATGGGCGACATCGCGCCCAAGCTCGCCGAACTCACCGACAAGGTGCTGTTCGGCGATGTCTGGGCGCGCCCGGGCCTGTCGCCGCGCGACCGCAGCCTGGTCACCGTCAGCGCGCTGATCGCCATGAACCGCCCCGAGCAGCTGCGCTCGCACATGGCGCTGGCGCGGCAAAACGGACTCACGCAGGAGGAACTGGTCGAAGCGCTGACCCATCTGGCGTTCTACGCCGGCTGGCCGAGCGCGATCACTGCGGCCGGCGTCGCCAGGGAAGTTTTCGCCAAGCCCTGAAGCTTTATCGGAGACCGGAAACCCATGCCCACATTGCGACTCGATCAACGCGCGCCTGCCTCGCCAAAGGCCGGCGCCCGGATTCGCACGCGACTTCTGCTGCTGTCCGCCGCGCTGTCCCTCGCCGCGTGCGGCGCGTCGCCGCCGCGCGAAGCGGCAGCGCTCGTCATGCAGGCGCAAGGCAGTTTCGCGGTCGGCGGCACGGTCATCGAGAATGCCGGCCGCTTCGACCAGTTCAAGCCGAGCGTCGAAGGAGAGACGCTGCACGGCGACCACGCCTACGTGCTCTACCAGATTCCGGCCAATCCGCGCCCGCTGCCGCTCGTCCTGTGGCACGGCGCCGGCCAGTCGGCGAAGACCTGGGAGAGCACGCCGGATGGCCGCGAGGGCTACCAGAACATTTTCCTGCGCCGGGGCTTCCCGGTATATCTCCTCGACCAGCCGCGTCGCGGCAAGGCCGGGCGCAGCGCCGTGCCGCTCGAGCTGACGCCGGCGCCCGACGAACAGTTCTGGTTCAACCAGTTCCGCCTCGGCGTCTGGCCGGAATTCTTCCCGGGGGTCCAGTTCGCGCGCGAGCCGGCGGCGCTCGACCAGTACTTCCGCCAGATGACGCCGAATACCGGCGCCTTCGACGTCGAGGTGATCGCCGCTGCAACGGCCGCGCTGTTCGATAAAATCGGCCCGGCGATCCTGGTCACCCATTCACAGGGCGGCGGCCCCGGCTGGGTAACGGCGATGAAAACGCCAAAGGTGCGCGCCGTGGTGTCCTACGAGCCCGGCAGCGGTTTCGTCTTCCCGCAGGGCGAAGTGCCGGCGCCGCTGGCAAGTTCCGGCGGCCCGTTCGAGGCGGTCGGCGTGCCACTCGCCGAGTTCATGAAGCTCACGCGAATTCCAATCATCATCTATTACGGCGACAACATTCCCGAGAAGCCGGTGGCCAATCCGGGTCAGGACTCCTGGCGAGTCAGGCTGGAGATGGCGAGGCTGTGGCGCGACACGGTGAACCGCAGAGGCGGCGACGTCACGGTCGTGCATTTGCCGCAGCTCGGCATTCGCGGCAACACGCACTTTGCGTTTTCCGATCTCAACAATCGCCAGATCGCCGATCTGCTCTCGGCTTATCTGAGCAGCAAGCATCTCGACTAGGAGGAGAAAGCACATGCAAAAACGCACACTCGGCACGCTCGAGGTCTCGGCGATCGGCTTGGGCTGCATGGGCATGAGCTTCGGCTATGGTCCGCCCGCCGACCGGCAGCAGATGATCGCGCTGATGCGCGCCGCCGTCGAGCGCGGCGTCACCTTCTTCGACACCGCCGAAGTCTATGGCCCCTACACCAACGAAGAACTCGTCGGCGAAGCGCTCGCGCCGTTCAAGGGGAAAGTGGTGATCGCCACCAAGTTCGGCTTCAGGCTGCATGCCGACGGCAAGCCGGGCTGGCTCGGCCTCGACAGTTCGCCTGAGCGCATCAAGGCGGTCGCCGAGGCCTCGATCAAGCGGCTCAAGGTCGATGCGATCGACCTCTTCTATCAGCACCGCGTCGACCCCGACGTGCCGATCGAGGACGTCGCCGGCGCCGTGAAAGACCTGATCCTGGCCGGCAAGGTCAAGCACTTCGGCCTGTCCGAACCCGGCATTGAGACGATACGCCGCGCGCATGCCGTGCAGCCCGTCACCGCGGTGCAGAACGAATACTCTTTATGGACACGCAGCCCCGAGAATGGAGTGCTGGCGACGCTAGCGGAGCTCGGTATCGGCCTCGTTCCCTACAGCCCGCTCGGCAAGGGTTTCCTCACCGGCAAGATTGACGCCGGCTCGACGCTCGCCAGCGGCGATTTTCGCAATATCCTGCCGCGCTTCACGCCCGAGGCGCGAGCGGCCAATCAGGCGCTCGTCGATCTGCTCGCGGCGGTGGGTGCGCGCAAGAAAGCGACGCCCGCGCAGATCGCGCTGGCCTGGCTGCTCGCGCAAAAGCCGTGGATCGTGCCGATCCCGGGAACGACCAAGCTCGCGCGCCTCGAAGAAAACCTCGGCGCCGCAAACGTCGAATTGACGCCCGACGACTTGCGCGAAATCGAAAGCGCCGCGGCGCAAATCAAGGTGCAGGGCGAGCGCTATCCGGAAGATTTGATGCGCCTGATCGGTCGCTGAGCGATCGGACAGGCTTGTTGCAAACTTTGCCGAACATTTACGGTGAAAGCTTCGCCATGCCGCTCTCCCGTCGCAGCGCGCTCACTGTCCTCGCGGCGCTCGGTGCATTACCCTTCGCCCCGCTGATGGCGCGCGCAACTCAACCCATGCGCATCGGCGTCATCGGCGCCGGCTCGCTCGGCGGCACCGTCGGCAGGCTCTGGGTGCAGGCCGGGCACGAGGTGTTCTTTGCATCGCGCCAACCCGAGGAACTCATCCCCATGGTCCGCGAACTCGGCCCGCGCGCCTCGTCGGGCACGGCGCGCCAGGCAGCCGAATTCGGCGATGTCCTGCTGTTCGCCGTGCCCTACGACGCGCTGCCGCAGCTCGGCCGCGAGCTGCAGCCGGCGCTGCGCGGCAAGGTTGTGCTCGACGCCTGCAACGACGCGCCGGGCAGCGACAACGCCCTGGCGCGCGAGGCCGCGCTCAACGGCTTCGGCGAGACTTCGGCGAAATACCTGCCGGGCACGCGGCTGGTGCGCGCCTTCAGCGCCGTCGACGCGACGGCGATCGCCGCATCGGCGCGCCGGCAGAACGCCAAGCTCGGCGTTCCCATCGCCGGCGACGATGCCGAGGCGCTCGCGCTTGCCGCGCAGCTCGTTCGCGATGCCGGCAGCGAACCGGTGCCGGTCGGCAAGCTGGCCGCGGCGCGCACCTTCCAGCGCGGCGGACCGGGCTTCCGCGCCAACGTGACGGCGGCGGAATTGCGTCGCCTGCTCGGCCTGCCCGAAGCGAAGTAAAGGTCAGGCCAATCGATCAATGCCTGCGGCCTACCGGTCGCGGCGTGAAATGACAAGGAGATGGAAACATGGAAATCAAACTGAACGGCACACAAACATCCGCGCCAGGACCGGACAATTACTTCAGCGGCCGGGTCCGCGTCGATCCGTTGTTCGACGCGCCCGATCCGGCGCGCGTGCTGGGCGCCTATGTGACCTTCGAGCCCGGCGCGCGAACCGCCTGGCACACCCATCCGCTCGGCCAGACGCTGATCGTGACGGCCGGCTGCGGCCGGGTGCAGCGCTGGGGCGGCTCGGTTCGTGAAATCCGTCCGGGCGACGTCGTCTGGATCCCGCCCGGCGAGAAGCACTGGCACGGCGCCGCGGAAAGCACGGCGATGACCCACCTCGCCATCGTCGAAAAACTCGACGGCAAGAGCGCCGACTGGCTCGAGAAAGTCAGCGATGAGGAGTATCGACAAACGGATGCGCAGCATGAGCTATAACATCGAAGGCAAGGTCGTCGTCATCACCGGCGCGAGCAGCGGGCTGGGCGAAGCGACGGCGCGACTGCTCTCGGCGAACGGCGCGACCGTCGTGCTCGGCGCGCGGCGCGTCGCGCGCATAGCCGCGCTGGCCAAGGAATTGAACGATGCCGGCGGCAAGGCCCTGGCCGTGGCCACCGACGTCACGGACAGCGAGCAGGTCAGGAAACTCGTCGAGGCCGCCGTGCAAACTTACGGCCGCATCGACGTGATGATCAACAACGCCGGCCTGATGTCGCATTCGCCGCTCGAGCGCCTGAAAATCGACGACTGGAACCGCACCATCGACGTGAACATCAAGGGCGTGCTCTACGGCATCGCCGCCGCGCTGCCCTACATGAAGCAGCAGAAAGCCGGACACATCATCAATGTGTCTTCGGTGGCCGGCCACAAGGTCGGCGTCGGCAACGCCGTCTATGCGGCAACCAAGCACGCCGTGCTGGCGCTGTCGGAAGGTTTGCGGCAGGAGGTGAAGCCCTACAAGCTGCGCACCACCGTGATCTCGCCGGGCGCCGTCGACACCGAACTGCCGGCCAGCGCCACCGAGCCCGACGTCGCCGAGAACATGCGCAAGTTCTACGCCGAATATGCGATCCCCGCCGAATCCTTCGCGCGCGCCGTGGCTTTCGCCATGAGCCAGCCGGACGAGGTCGACGTCAACGAGATCCTCTTTCGGCCGACGCGCCAGAACCTGTAAGGACAAGCCCCCGATGCCTCTTGCGCATGGCGCACCCGAATCGCGGCGCGCTGCGGCGCTGGGGGAGCACGTAGCGAGTTGAAGTGCTTGCCGGCCCTTTCCATCGCCATTAGACTCGAATCCGGAAATCGGCGAGAGACAGGATTATCTTCAGCCATGTCCGAGAGCGGCCGTGCGCAGCATATGGCCGTCTTATCGTTGAACCCATCGGCGCCAGCGCATGATCTTTCGCTTTTCACTCTATGGCTTTCTGAAGAACCAGCGTTACTTCGAGCCGTTCATGATGCTGTTTCTGCTCGGCGGCGGGAATTCCTTCGCCTCGGTTGGCCTGCTGATCGGCTTTCGCGAATTCTGCATCAACGCCACGAACATTCCCGCCGGGGCGATTGCGGACCTGTATGGCCGCCGCCGCTGCATGCTGGTGTCTTATCTGGCTTACATGATCGCGTTTCTGTGCTTCGGCCTGTGCCCGAATCGACTTCTTTACCTGTTCATTGCCGTCTTCTTCTTTGGCATTGGCGAAGCCTTCCGCGAAGGCACGCACAAGTCGATGATCTTCACCTGGTTGCGGCTTAACGGCAGGATGGAAGAGAAGACCAGGGTCTATGGCTACACCCGCTCCTGGTCGAAAATCGGGTCCGCCGTTTCCATCCCGATCGCGACGGCCATCGCCTACTACACCAACAATCTGAATGCGCTGTTTCTGGCAGCGCTGATCCCGTACAGCATCGGCTTCATCTCGCTCTTTACCTACCCGAAGGAGCTTGACGGGCGCCCCGAGGGCGAAGCCAGCGTCAAGCGGGTCTTTGTGCACATGTGGCAGACCCTGCGCGACTCCGCAAGGATTTCCGGGCTGCGCCGCCTGATGGTTGAATCCATGGGTTTCGAGGGCTTCTTCGATGTCATCAAGGATTACATCCAGCCGATGCTCAAGACCATGGTTCTGGGAATTCCCCTGCTGCTGGCGCTCGGCGACGACAAGCGCGGCACCCTGCTGATCGGCGCGGTGTATTTTGTTTTCCATCTGGGTTCGGCGTGGTCGAGCCGCAAGGCGCACCGCCTGAGCACCCGTTTTGGCGGCGAGGATTCCGCCAGCCGTTTCATGTGGCGGTGCATGACGCTGATTTATCTGGCCATGCTGCCCTGCCTTGCGCTGGAGTTCTATTACCCGGTGGTCGCCCTGTTCTTCCTGCTGTTCCTGATGCAGAGCGCCTGGCGCCCGCTGCTGATCAGCCGTTTTGACGCCTATTCGCCCGAGACGCATGGCACCAGCATCCTCTCGGTTGAAAGCCAGTCACAGGCCTTCGCGAAAATGCTCTTCGCACCGGCGCTCGGACTCCTTGTCGACCTGGTCGCGCGCATCGGTCCGGGCAGCGGCGGAAAATTCTGGCCCGTTGCCGCGGCGGGTGTTTCGATCAGCCTGTACATGGTGCTCAGCGCTGCTTCCGTTCGCGCTAATCACGGCGCCGTTCGGCCGTTACAGTGAAAGGTTTGAACTGGGGAACTGGAGATGAACGAACGTTTTTTCGTCGTCTGCAAAAATGAAGACGGCACGATGGTATTTGCCACGCACGGCTATTTCACGACGCGCCAGGCGGCGGAAAGTTATGCCCGGATCGTGGCGCGCAAACGCAGCGCCCTTGTCGTGACCGCGACCGAGGAGTTCTACAAGAAAGAGTCGGTGCAGGCCTGCGGATCATGATTTCGCGGCCAGGTAAATTGACCGCCTGGGTCTTACGGCACCAAAAAAAATCCCGCGCCGGTTTGGGCGCGGGATTAAAGATTCCATCTTTGCGATGGATCAGGGAGGGTCAAACATTGCTTAGCGGGGGACGCTGAAGCAACAGACGCATCGTACGGTTTCGCCCGCGACGCGTCTGTTGCGCGTATTGGCGATTTGCGTAACCGTTTGTAGCCGACTTGCTTGAAAGGCTCCGGCGCTGAACGAATGGCGCCGGGAAAAATGATCGGAAAGAAAAGAAACGTCGACTAGTTCCTCCTTTCGCAGCGCCGTGCTCACTAGACTGGCGGCATGGCCAAAAAAATCCCTCTTTCGACTCCGGAAATCAATCGGCTCAGAGCCGCCGCCGCCCTGATTCCCATCATCGAGTCCGGCCTCGCCGATGCGCGGCTTTCGACCGAACGGGCGGCGCTCATGGCCTCTTTCTGCGAGTGGGCCGTGGAGAGCCCGTTTCGCGACCCGGTCGCGGCCAAGCTGGCGGAACACATCGGGACCGGATTGCAGCGCATCAAAGCCGTCATGGCTTGTTGATACCCGCCGTCAATGTCGCGGCTCACTTTGCTGCATCGCTTACCTGCGCGCTCAGGAACGGAAATCCAAACCGCTGCCGTTCCTGATCTTCTTCGCGCGCTGCCCGCTTGCGCGGTCGTACAGGCAGATCACAAGCGCTGTTCGACCCAGGCTCGAACCGAGGCCAGCGCCGCCGGCAGCTTGGCCGGTTCGCTGCCGCCGGCCTGGGCCATGTCGGCACGGCCGCCGCCCTTGCCGCCGACCTGCTGGGCGACGAAGTTGACGAGTTCGCCGGCCTTGACCTTGGCGGTCAGGTCGGCGGTGACGCCGGCGATCAGCGTGACCTTGCCGCCCTCGACGCTGGCCAGCACGATGGCCGCCGACTTGAGCTTGTCGCGCAGCTTGTCCATGGTCTCGCGCAGCGCGTTGAGATCGGCGCCGTCGAGCTTGACCGCCAACACCTTCGCACCCTTGACGCCGAGCGCGCCGCTGGCCAGGTCGTCGCCTTGCGCCGACGCCAGTTTGCTCTTCAGCGCCGCGAGCTCGCGTTCGAGGTGACGCACCTGGTCGAGGATGGCGTTGACGCGGCCATGCACTTCGCCGGGCAGCACCTTGAGCGTCCCGGCGACGCCGCCGAGCGCGGTCTCCATGTCCTGCATGTAGCGCAGCGCGTTGTCGCCGGTCACCGCTTCGACGCGGCGCACGCCGGCCGCGACGCCACCCTCGGCGACGATGCTGAACACGCCGATGTCGCCGGTGCGCTTGACGTGCGTGCCGCCGCACAGCTCGCGTGACGAACCGATGTCGATGACGCGCACCTCGTCGCCGTATTTCTCGCCGAACAACATCATCGCGCCGAGCTTCTGCGCTTCGGCGATCGGCATGACGCGATGCTGGCAATCGACGTTGGCCAGGATCTCGGCATTGACGAGGTTTTCGACGCGGCGGATTTCTTCGTCGGTCATCGGCTGGTTATGCACGAAGTCGAAGCGCGTCTTGTCCGGGTCGACCTGCGAGCCCTTCTGCTGCACGTGCGCACCGAGCACCTCGCGCAATGCCTTGTGCATCAGGTGGGTCGCCGAGTGGTTGCGCATGGTGCGGCGGCGCGCGACGAGATCGACCTTGGCCGTCACCGCATCGCCGACCTTCAGGCGGCCCGTCTTGAGCACACCCTGATGGCCAAATACGGTCGCCTGAATCTTCTGCGTGTCCTCGACGGCGAAAATCCCCTGCGCCGACTGCAGCACGCCGCGGTCGCCGACCTGGCCGCCGGATTCGGCGTAGAACGGCGTGTCGTCGAGCACGACGACGCCCAGATCGCCTTCGCCGAGTTCGTCGACCGGGCTGCCTTCGCGGTAGAGCGCCAGCACCTTGCCTTTGAATTCGAGGCTGTCGTAGCCGTGGAAGGTCGTCGGCGCGCCGGCGTATTCGAGCGTGCTCGCCACCTTGAACTTGCCGGCCGCGCGCGCCTGTTCCTTCTGCCGGTTCATCGCTGCCTCGAAACCGGCGCTGTCGACGCCGACGCCGCGCTCGCGGCAGATGTCGGCGGTGAGGTCGAGCGGAAAGCCGAAGGTGTCGTGCAGCTTGAACGCCGTTTCACCGTTGAACACGCCTTTGCCGTTCATCGCCGCGAGTTCGGCTTCGAGGATGGCCATGCCGTTTTCGATGGTCGCGAAGAAGCGCTCCTCTTCCTGGCGCAGCGTGTCGATGATGCGCTTCTCGCCGCTGACGATCTCGGGATAGGCGGCGCCCATTTCGGCGACGAGATCCGGCACTAGGCGATGGAAGAAGGCGGCGCGCGCGCCCAGCTTGTAGCCGTGGCGAATGGCGCGCCGGATGATGCGGCGCAGGACGTAGCCGCGCCCCTCGTTGCCGGGAATGACGCCGTCGGCGATCAGGAAGGAACAGGCGCGGATGTGGTCGGCGAGCACACGCAGCGAGGGGCTGGCCAGGTCGGCGCTGCTGGTCTCGCGCGCCGCGGCCTTGACCAGGCTCTGCAAGAGGTCGATGTCGTAGTTGCTGTTGACGTGCTGCAGCACCGCCGTGATGCGCTCCAGCCCCATGCCGGTATCGACCGAGGGCTTCGGCAGCCTGTGCATGACGCCGGCATCATCGCGGTTGAACTGCATGAACACGTTGTTCCAGATCTCGATGTAGCGGTCGCCGTCTTCGTCGGGCGATCCGGGCGGGCCGCCGGGGATGTGCTCGCCGTGGTCGTAGAAGATCTCCGAACACGGGCCGCAGGGGCCGGTGTCGCCCATCATCCAGAAGTTGTCGGAAGCGTAGCGCACCCCCTTTTTGTCGCCGATGCGCACGATGCGCTCGCCCGGCAGGCCGATCGTCTTGTGCCAGATGTCATAGGCCTCGTCGTCCTCGGCATAGACGGTCACCCACAGCTTGTCGGCCGGCAGCTTGTAGACCTCGGTCAGGAGTTCCCAGGCGTATTTGATCGCGTCGAGCTTGAAG
>CAIXAY010000200.1 GCA_903917505.1 uncultured beta proteobacterium
CCGAGAGGAAGGTGCCGACCGGCCTCGAACCGGTCGCCTATTATTTTTCCGACCTGCTCAACACGACAGATGAAACGCTCGAATTCCTCACCCGCCCAGGCCTTGAATCAATCGGCCTGCTCCTCGATACGCACCATATGTTCCTCGAGGATAAGGACCCGGACGAATCGTTCCGGAAATGCGCAGGAAGGATCACGCACGTTCACATCTCGGACTCGAACCGCAGGTACCCGGGCGCCGGCAATGTGGATTACCAGCGCGTGGCCCGGTCGCTCGACGCCATCGGCTATTGCGGCGCCGTGTCCCTGGAAATCCTGCCGGCTCCGTCCCCGGACGAGGCGGCGCGACGGGGCGTGGCGTGGATGAAGAAAACCTGGGGGCAATGAGCGCTTAGGGCGCCAGTTGCCGAAGGCTGCCGTCCGGGACATTAACGAAGAGCGATCGAGCGCGGGCAGGACGAGCTTCGGCGACAAAGTCCTGGCGTAAAGAGTCGGTGTCTCGATCGCCATTCGTATGGACGGCGCCATGGCCGATCTCGTCAAGCGCCGGGGAGCCCCGAGTCATCTGGTCAACAAGGCTGGAATCATCGGGCGCAGGATGTCGATTGCTGAATTAGACGAGGGCGATTTCGATCGAGTGATTGCGATCAACGTCAAGAGCGTCTTCCTGGCTACCCGCGCTTTCGTGCGCAACAGGCAGGGCGTTTACGGACGGGCTATCGTAAACATATCTTCCATTGCCAAGCGGACCGACGGGATGGCGGGAAATATGGTTTATGCCATGACCAAGGGCGCGATCCGGACGATGACGATATCATTTGCCAAGGAGCTTGGCCCCGAGGTGCGCGTCAATGCCCTGTCTTCCGGCATCATCGACACGGAAATCCAGGCGGCGGTATTCGCCGACAAGGCCGACATGGCGAAGTTTCCATCGCAGATCTTTCTCGGCCGCGTCGGCGAACCGGCGGAAGTGGCCGAGGCGGCGCTCGGGCTGCTGTCGCCGAAATCGTCCTATATCACCGGCGTGACGATCGACGTATCGGGCGGCCGCTGAGGCGCGTGCAAACGGCGCCATGCTGCGGCGTCTCAATGATGCCGAGCATGCGCAGCCAGGGAAGCACCGATCCAGCAGGCTTGGCAATTCAATACCCAGCGTTGCACTTCCTTCGCTCGCTTTCGCCGATACGACGGCCCGCTTATGGGGAAGCAAGCGCCCTTAGCGCGCGAGTTCCTCCTGGGTTCGTTGCCAGGCCTCGTCGATTGCCTTGGTGAACAACATGGTGTCGACAGCGACGGCGACGAAATTCGCGCCGCAGGAAATATGCAGCTTGGCGGTGGCCGGCTCGGTGCCCATGATCCCGGCCGCCTTGCCGAGTGCGCGGATACGCCTTATCGCTTTTTCGATTGCCGTCTTGACTTCGGGATGCCCGGGATTGCCGAGATGGCCCATCGACGCCGAGAGATCGGCCGGCCCGATGAATACCCCGTCGACGCCTTCGACCTGGGTGATTTCGTCGAGGTTCTCCAGTCCACGCGCCGATTCGATTTGCACCAGCAGGCAGAGCTCTTCTTCAACCCGGTCCGTGTAATCCGCGATACGCCCCCAGCGTGAGGCCCGGGCAGCGATCGGTGCGACACCGCGGATGCCGCGCTGCGGGTAGCGCATGGCCAAGACCAGATCGCGCGCTTCCTGCGCGGTATCGACCATGGGTACGAGCAGCGTTTGCGCGCCGCAGTCGAGAATCTGCTTGATCAGCGCCGGATCTTTGTTGACGGTGCGTACGATCGCGGAGCTGCCATAGGGCGCCACGGCCTGCAACTGCGCGAGTATCGTCGGGACATCGTTGGGCCCGTGTTCGCCGTCGATGAGCAGCCAGTCATAGCCGGAAGTCGCCGCGATTTCCGCGGTGTAGGGATTGGCGCAGGTCAGCCACAAGCCGAGCTGGGTGCGGCCCGCCTTGATGGCTGCCTTGAATGCGTTGTGCGGAATCTTCATCATGTTGCTCCTCGTAATTGATGCATTAGGTTTCAGACGCCGAGCTTTGCCCGGCGCAGCATTTCGGTATCGTTGAACGAGCGGGTCGGGGTGTATCCCGGAATCGGCTGGATGCGCTCGTGGATGATGTCGATGAACCAGTCGGCCTGCGGGAAGAAGTGTTCTTCGAGTTCATAGGCCGGGGTAATCCAGTTGCGCGATCCGAGCACGACGGCAGGCGCGTCGAGATAATCGAAGCACAGATCGTTGATGTTGCGCGCCAGGTCGTTCAGGTACGATCCGCGCTCGCAGGCGTCGCTGGCGAGCAGGATCTTGCCGGTCTTCTTCACCGACGCGATCACTTTCTCGAAATCGAAGGGCACCATCGAGCGCGCATCGATGACCTCGGCGCTGAGGCCGTATTTCTCCTCGAGCACGGTGGCCGCTTCCAGCGCCCGGTAGAGCGTCGCGCCGATGGTCAGGATGGTGATGTCGGTGCCGGCGCGCTTGACATCCGGTTCGCCGATCGCAATCTCGTAGCGCTCGGCCGGCACGCCGCCGATGTGGAATTGCTCGGCGACGTCGTACAAGCGCTGGCTTTCGAAGAAGATCACCGGATCGCTGCCATTCAAGGCCGTCGTCATCAGGCCCTTGGCGTCATACGGCGTCACCGGGAAGACGACCTTGAGCCCGGGAATCTGCGCGACCAGCGAAGTCCAGTCCTGCGAATGCTGGGCGCCGTACTTGGAGCCGACCGAAACGCGGACGACCACCGGCATCTTGAGGATGCCGGCCGACATCGCCTGCCATTTCGGCAGCTGGTTGAAGACTTCGTCGCCGGCGCGGCCGAGGAAGTCGCAATACATCAGCTCGACGACGACGCGGCCGCCGCACATCGCGTAGCCGATGGCCGAGCCGACGATGGCGCCTTCGGCGATCGGCGAGTTGAACAGGCGGTGATAAGGCAGCGCCTCGGTCAGCCCGCGATAGACGGCGAAAGCGCCGCCCCAGTCGCGGTTCTCTTCGCCGTAGGCGATCAGCGTCGGGTCCTCGTAGAACTTGTCGATCAGCGCTTCGAAGACGCCGTCGCGGTATTGATAGACCTTGTTCTTGGACACCGGCTTGCCGCTGGCATCGAAGGCGAAGCGCTCCTTCTTGGCGATGGCCAGCACCCGCGGGTTCGCTTCCCTTGGCATCAGCACGTCCGGCGCCCGCTCGTCCATCCGGGCGATCTTTTGATTCGAGAACATCAGCGCCTCGATCGCCGCCGGCGTCTTGAACAGGTCCATGCGCGGCGAGATGACGGGGTCGGCGGCCATTTGCATCGCATTGGTCACCGTTTCGACGATGCCCGAATCGATCGCCGCGAAGTCGTCGTCGCCGGCCACGCCGGCCGCGATCAGTTGCGCGCGATAGGCCAGGATCGAATCCTGCGCCAGCCAGGCGTTCTTTTCCTCCGGCGTGCGGTAGGAATCGGCGTCGGACGGCGAGTGCCCGCCATAGCGGTAGGTCAGTGTATCGAGCAGCACCGGACCGCGTTTGCTTTTCAGGATCTCCAGCTTTCTGCCCATGGCCTCGATGACCGCCAGCGGGTTGTAGCCATCGACGCGCTCGGCATGCATCTGCTCGGCATTGACGCCGGCGCCGATGCGCGCGGCGATGTCGTAGCCCATGGTCTCGCCGCGCGTCTGCCCGCCCATCGCGTACTGGTTGTTCATGATGTTCACGAGCAGCGGCACGCCGCCCTGCATGTCGCCTTCCCACAGGGTCTTGTACTGGTCCATGGTGGCCATCATCAGGCCTTCCCAGACCGGGCCGCAGGCCATCGACCCGTCGCCGATGTTGCACACGACGATGCCCTTCTTGCGGTTGATCTTCTTGTAGAGCGCAGCGCCCACCGAGATGTCGGCCGAACCGCCGACGATCGCGTTGTTCGGGTAAATTCCGAACGGCAGGAAGAAGGCGTGCATCGATCCGCCGAGGCCCCGGTGGAAGCCGGTGTCCTTGGCGAAGATTTCGGCCAGCGCGCCGTAGATCAGAAAGTCGATCGCCAGGTCCTTGACGCCCTTGTCCTTGCCCTTGTGGAACTCGAGCACGGCCTTGTAGGCGACGCCGCCGAGGAAGCTCTCCATCACCGCGACCAGATCGGCTTCCGACAGCTTGGCTATCGCCGACAGTCCCTTGGCCAGGATTTCACCGTGGCTGCGGTGCGAGCCGAAGATGAAGTCTTCGCTCGAGAGCAGGTAGGCCTGGCCGACCGAGGAAGCTTCCTGCCCCATCGACAGGTGGGCGGGGCCGGGATTGTTGTAGGCGATGCCGTTGTAGGCATTGGTCGTCTTGACCGTGTACAGCATGGTTTCAAACTCGCGGATGAAACGCATGTCGCGATAAATGCGCAGGAAATCGTCCTTCGAGAAGAAGGCTTTCTCGTCGGCTATCGTTCGCTGGTACCGATTGACCGGGATCTTCGTAAATTCGATGTAGCCCGGTCGCCGCATCTCTTGCGGGTCGATGTGCAGTTGCTTGGTCATTTTGTTTCCTGATGGACTGGATGCGTTAGAGCTGGAAGAGGGCTTCGCGGATGATTTCGCTGACGGTCGGGTGCGGGAAGATGAATTCCTTGATGTCGGCGATCTTCATTTGCGTTTCGATCAGCATGGCGGCAACGACGATGATCTCGGAGGCATAGCTGCCGATCAGGTGGCAGCCGATCAGGCGCTGCCGGACGGGATCGATCAGCACCTTGCAGATGCCGTCGCCGCCGGCGTTTTCAGCCATGTAGCGGCCGCTGTAATTCATCGAGATCGACGCGACCCGGCAGGCAATCCCCTTGGCCTTGCAGCTTTCTTCGGTCTCGCCGACGCAGCCGACTTCCGGGTTGGTATAGATGACCGAGGGCACGGCGTCGTAACGCATCACGTCGCGTTTACCGAGCAGATTGTTGATCACCACTTCCGATTCGCGATAAGCCACATGCGCGAGCATCCAGGTGCCATTGACATCGCCCGTGGCATAGACGCCCGGAACGTTGGTCTGCCCCCGCTCATCGACGACGATGCGTCCCTTGTCCACATACACGCCGAGCTTTTCGAGGCCAAAACCTTGGGTCACCGGCCGGCGGCCGATCGACAGCAGGACCTTGGCGGCAGGAACGGTCTGCTTGCCGCCGGCGTTTTGAAATTCGACGGCATCGGCGGTGATCGCCGACACCTTGCTGTTGAGGTGGAAGCGGATGCCCTTCTTCTCGTAATTCTTCTGCAGGATCGCCGAAATCTCGCGATCGGTCGGCCCGGCGATCTTGTCGAGCATTTCGATGACGGTCACCTTCGAACCGACCGTGTTGAAGTAGCTGGCCATTTCAAGTCCGATCACGCCGCCGCCGACCACGACCAGCGACGCCGGGATGACCTCGAGGTCCAGGATCTCGCGGTTGGTCAGGACGAAGCCGCTGTCCAGCCCTTCGCGGGCGCCGGGAATCGGCGGGACGATGGCCTCCGATCCCGAGGCGATGAGCAGGCGCTTGCCCTGATAGGCCGTTTCGCCGACGGCCACGGTGATGAGCCCGCCCTCGCGCCCGACGATTTCGCCGAAGCCCTCGACCGTCGTGACGTGGCTTGCTTTCAACTGCGATCGGATGCCGGCGACGAGGCTGCGAACGATCTTGTTCTTGCGGGCGATGACCGCTTTCTGGTCGATCGCCGCGCCGCTCGTGGTCACGCCGTACGCTTCGCCGTGCCGGGCGTAATCGAGAATCTTCGCGCCGTGCAAGAGCGCTTTCGACGGTACGCAGCCTTCGTTCAGACAGACGCCGCCGATGAAGCGTTTCTCGATCAGCAGGGTAGTCAAGCCGGCGTGTCCGGCTCTTTCGGCGGCCAGATAACCGGCCGGGCCGCCGCCCAATACGATGATGTCGTGCATAATTTTTATTATTTCAGAAGGAGCAGTGAGAAGTTCTCGAGCGCGTTGGTCAGCCCCTGCAGGAAGCGCGCGGCCGGCGCGCCCTCGATGGCGCGGTGGTCGCAGGTCCGCGACAGGGGCCAGGGCGGGGTGGGACCGG
>CAIXAY010000201.1 GCA_903917505.1 uncultured beta proteobacterium
AGCTTCTCGCCGATGCGCGCGACAAAAGTCATCGGCTGCGGCTGCATCAGGACAGCCTCCCGTCGACGCCCGCGAGCACTTCGGCGATGTGCAGCACGCGGGTCGTGGCGTTGCCCATGCGGCGCAACTTGCCCTCGATGTTGAGCAGGCAGCCCAGTTCGCCGCCGACCACGGCGGCGGCGCCGCTGGCCCGGATGTCGTCGCACTTGCGCGCGGCGATATGCGCCGCGAGCGCGCCGAACTGCAGCGAGAAGGAACCGCCGAATCCGCAGCAGGCCTCGCTCGCCGGCAGCTCATCGAGTGTCAGGCCGGGGACCAGGGCCAGCAGGGCGCGCGGCTGTGCTCGCACGCCGAGGCGGCGCAGACCGGTGCAGGAATCGTGATAGCAGACGCGGCCGGAAAAACGGCCGGGAACCGCAGAAAGCTTGAGCACGCTGACGAGAAAATCGGTCAGCTCGAAGACCTGCGCCGCGAGACGCTCGGCGCGCGCGCGCCACTGCGCGTCGTCGGCGAGCAGCAGCGGATATTCGTTGCGCAGCAGATCGGCGCAGCTCGCCGAGGGCGTGACGACGAAATCGCTGCCTTCGAGTTCGGCGATGGTCTTTCGGGCCAGCGCCAGCGCCGCCGGGCGATCGCCCGCGTCGAACGCCGGCCGGCCGCAGCAGGTCTGGCGGCGCGGCACGACTACGCTGCAGCCGCCGGCCTCGAGCAGGCGAATCGCCGCAAAAGCGACGCTCGGGCGCATCAGGTCGGCAAGGCAGCTTACGAACAGGGCGACATGCATGATGGTAAGATATTGAGGCGCACGAGGCGCGGCAAGGGACACGCCGAAGCGGGCAAGGCGCCCCATAGTATTCTGCCGCCGGGCAAAACGGAAGACAGCGTGGAAAGCGGATGGCTGAACGCAAGGAAGCCCGGGTATCGATTCAAGTCATCGAGCGCATGCTCTCCCTGCTCGATGCGCTGGCCGACAGCCCGCATCCGGCGACGCTCAAGGCCTTGGCGCAGGCCACGCAGCTGCATCCGTCGACGGCGCACCGCATTCTCGCGGTGATGACGCAGGCGCGCCTCATCGAACGGCACGAGGTCAGCAGCTACGCCCTCGGCATCCGCCTGCTCGAGCTCGGCAACATCGTCAAGTCGCGCCTCAATGTTCGCGAAATCGCCCTGCCCTTCATGAACAAGCTGCACGAGACGATCGGCGAGGCGATCAATCTCGGCATCCGCGACCGCGACGACATCGTCTATATCGAGCGCAGTTCGAGCGGCCGCGCGCTGGTCCGCGTCGTCTATCTGCTCGGCGGGCGGGCGCCGCTGCACCTCACTTCGCTCGGCAAGCTGTTTCTCGCCGCGGAGGATGCCGCCGAAGTGCGCGCTTACGCCAGGCGCAGCGGACTGCCGGGCAAGACGCCGCATTCGCTCACCGATCTTGACGCGCTGGAAAAGGAACTCGAGACGGTGCGCCGGCTCGACCTGGCCTACGACAACGAGGAGGCGGAAATCGGCCTGCGCTGCGTCGCCTCGCCGGTACGCAATGACGAAGGAATCATCGTCGCCGGGCTGTCGATTTCCGCGCCGACCGACCGGCACGACGCCGGCTGGGCGGCGCAGGTCAAACGCACCGCCGACGAGATATCACGCGCCCTGGGTTACCGCCAGCGGGCCGGTACCTAGCTCAGCCGGGACGGTGCTGGTTCCCGCGCGCCACCGCGGCATGGGTCGCCGGCTTGTGCGCAGCTTGCGCGTTCACCGGCAGGCGGGCCTGCGCGCTCTCCATCCAGCGCTTGATGCGGTTGGCATCGCCGACGCGCGTCATCTTGCCGACCGAGTCGAGCAGGACGATGACCACCGGCTTGTCGGCGACCCGCGCCTGCATGACCAGGCACTTGCCGGCCTCGTGAATGTAGCCGGTTTTCGACAGGCCGACATCCCAGGCGGCGCTCTTCACCAGCGGATTGGTGTTGTGGAAGGCCACCTCGCGCCCGCCCACCTCGACGGTGGCTTCGGGCGTCGTCGACCATTGCCGGATCAGCGGATAGCGGTGCGCCGCCGCGACCATCTTGGCCAGATCGTGGGCCGTCGACACATTGTTGCTGGTCAGGCCGGTCGGATCTTCAAAACGCGTGTCGACCATGCCCAGCGCGCGTGCCTTGATGTTCATCGCCGCCAGGAAGGCCGGCATGCCGCCCGGATAGTTGCGCGCCAGGGCGTTGGCGGCGCGGTTCTCGGAAGACATCAGGGCGAGCAGCAGCGCCGTCTCGCGCGTCATCACCGCGCCAACATGCAAGCGTGAATGGCTGCCACGCAACAGATCGACGTCGTCGTCGGCGATGGCGATAGGCGCTTGCAGGCTCGGCTCGCTGTCGAGCACGACCATCGCCGTCATCAGTTTGGTAATCGAGGCGATCGGAGCAATCGCGCTGGCATTTTTCTGGAACAGCGGGTCGCCGCCGCCTTGCTCGATGACCAGGGCCGAACCCGATTGGACGGCCAGCGGGCGCGTCGCGCGCGCGGGCACGACGTGGCTCGCCAGGATGATATTCGCCGGCTTCTTCCTGATCACAATCCGCATCTTCGCCGGCTCGGGCAACGGCCGATGCGCGAGCGCCTTGTGCTTGGCAACCGTCCTGGCGTCGCTCTTTTCCGCCGCCTGCGGCGCGTCGACGGCGGCCAGGCCGGCGCCCAGCAGGGTCAGGAGCAAGGCTGTTCGCAGCGCTGTCCGCATTTCGTGAATCTCCGGCAAATTGCTCTGGCAATGATTAGCCGAGTCTATCATTGAAGAAAACAAAGTCAAGAAAAATAACAAGATAGCACGAATACCTGAGAAACAAGGTCAGGTAAATTTACTTGGCAAGAAAAGCCCGGACCTGATCGGCGCGGGCCATCGTATCCTTGCGGCCTAGATCGATCAGGGCTTGTGTGTAGCCGCGCTCGAACAGCAGGTAGCTCGCCAGCGCGCCGCCGCGCCGGTTCATCGCGCCGATGCCGCGCAGCAGCCAGCTCACCGAGCGCGGCAAGGCGTGCGCATGGCGGGCGGCCAGCTCGTCGAGCGCTTCCGAAGGTGAAATGATCAGCGAAGTGATGGGCCGCAAGGGAACATTGCGGCGCTGCGCGCCGGTATGGCGGCGAGCGTCCGGTTGATGCGCTGCATGCGCTCGATATCGACAACCAGCGTGTCGAGAAAGCTCGACGAGAGAACGTGCCCGGCGATCTGCGCCGGCGTCGGATAGACGCTGGAATGCTGGCGCTCGGCGCGCTCGACCAGGGGGCCGGCGCCGATCACCAGAATTTTTCTCGCGCCGAGGTGGATCGCCGGCGAGATCGGCGCCATCTGGCGCATCGAACCGTCGCCGAAAAACTCGCGATTGATATAGACGGCCGGAAAGATGAAGGGGATGGCGGTCGAGGCCAGCACATGATCGATGCTGAGTTGCGTACGGCTGCCCATGCGGTGCATGCGCCCCCAGGGCTCGACGTCCGCGCGCGCCTGGAAAAAACTGACGCTTTCGCCCGTGGTATAGCCCGACGCGGTGATGCTGACGGCGCGCAGCGCGCCGCTCGCCAAGGCGCGCTCGATGTGGCGAAAATTCAGCCAGCGCTTGAGCAGGCGGCGCAAGGGGGTGTTGTCGAGCAGCGAGCGCGGCTTCGCTTTGACCAGTCCACCGAACAGCAGCGCGGCCAGCCAGCGCAGGCCCGAGCCGGCGATGCTCAGGGTGTCGACACGATAGACGTCGGCGGCGCTGATGTTGCCCCACAGATCGGCCAGGGTCTGCACGGCGCCGCGGAAATTGCGCGCATTGCAAGCCAGGGCCAGCGCGTTGATGGCGCCCGCCGAGGTACCGCAGAGAATCGAAAAAGGGCTGTGCCTGGCGTCGGGCACAAGGTCGCGAATGGCCAGCAGAACGCCGACCTGGTAGGCGGCACGCGCGCCGCCGCCGGTCAGGATCAGTGCCGTTCCACCCTTGTCCATATGAGAACGAACCGTATGCGACGCCTTATATGATAATGGCATTATCGCCCGGAGGGGTGGAAAGTGACGCGCGGAATGCGGACGCAACAGCGCAGGAAAGCCAGGGTGGCGCCGCCGCAGCGGCCGACGCGATGGCCGGTAAAAGCTGTGCTATCATTCATGTTGCCGGAATTTGGTAACACCCCGCTTCGACAAAGACTTAACAAAGGCACTGCGCCGGCCAAGTTCCTATCGAGCCGCGACCGACGCCAGATCCCCTAAGAACCCGTCGGTCTGTTCTGGTTCCGGGGCTTTCTGCTGCACGGTACGGCGCGCCGCGCGACGACACACAATTTTTCCACTCTCCTTAAGAAAGCGTCTTATGAGTCAATCTGTAGCCATCAACGCCCCTGACTACGTCAAGCACGAAGGTCTCAAGAAATGGGTTGCCGAAATCGCCGCCCTGGTGACGCCTGACCGCGTCGTCTGGTGTGACGGTTCGCAGGCGGAATACGACCGCCTGTGCAATGAACTGGTCGAAGCGGGCACCTTCATCAAGCTCAAGAAGCGCAAGAATTCCTTCCTGGCTTCGTCCGATCCGTCCGATGTGGC
>CAIXAY010000202.1 GCA_903917505.1 uncultured beta proteobacterium
ATGGCCGGCTGCGTCGGCGTGCCGACGGCGCGCATCGATACCCTGGCCTTCGCGCTCGGCGCCGGCATCGCCGGGCTCGGCGGCCTGGCGCTGTCGCAGATTTCCAACGTCGGGCCGGACATGGGGCAGGGCTACATCGTCGATTCCTTCATGGTCGTCGTGCTCGGCGGCGTCGGGCAACTGGCCGGCGCGGTGTGGGCGGCGCTCGGCCTCGGCATCTTCTCCAAACTGCTTGAAGGCTGGGCGGGCGCGGTGATCGCCAAGATCGTCGTGCTCGTCTTCATCATCATCTTCATCCAGAAACGCCCGCAGGGCCTGTTCGCCCTCAAGGGCAGGTTCGCCGAATGAGTGCCATGCGCAAGCCGCTCACCCTGCGCCTGATCGCCGCGCTCGATCGCAAGAGCTGGCTGGCCGTCGCGGCATTCCTTGCCCTGACGCTAATCGCCGTGCCGGTGCTGCATCTGGCGCTGCCGCCGGACAGCGCTTTTCACGTTTCGACCTATGCCATCACCCTGTGCGGCAAGATCATGTGCTACGCCATCGTCGCCGTGGCCATGGACCTGATCTGGGGCTACGGCGGCATCCTCTCGCTCGGCCACGGCCTCTTCTTCGCCCTCGGCGGCTATGCGTTCGGCATGTACCTGATGCGCCAGATCGGGCGCGACGGCAGCTACCGGAGCGACCTGCCGGACTTCATGGTGTTCCTCGACTGGAAGAAGCTGCCGTGGTACTGGAGCGGCAGCGACAGCCTGTGGTGGGTGGCCTTGCTGGTCATCGTTGTTCCGGCCGTCGTCGCTTTCGTGTTCGGCTACTTCGCTTTCCGCTCGCGCATCAAGGGCGTCTATTTCTCGATCATCACCCAGGCGCTCACTTACGCGGCGATGCTGCTGTTCTTCCGCAACGAGACCGGCTTCGGCGGCAACA
Source organism: uncultured beta proteobacterium (assembly GCA_903917505.1). The sequence continues at coordinate 925 of CAIXAY010000202.1, forward strand.
ACGGCTTCACCGATTTCAAGCGCGTGCTCGGCTACTCGATCACTTCGGCCAACACGCGCCTCGTGCTGTTCGGCATCACCGCCCTGATGCTCACCGGGACCTTCGTCTTCGCGCGCTGGCTGGTCGCCTCGAAATTCGGCCGCGTGCTCACCGCGATCCGCGACGCCGAATCGCGCGTCATGTTCATCGGCTACAACCCACTCTGGTACAAGCTCTTCGTGTGGACCGTCTCGGCCGTGCTGTGCGGCATCGCCGGCGCCCTCTACGTGCCGCAGGTCGGCATCATCAACCCCTCGGAAATGAGCACCGCCAACTCGATCGAGATCGCCATCTGGGTCGCGGTCGGCGGTCGCGGCACGCTGATCGGGCCGATCATCGGCGCTTTCGCGGTCAATCTCGCCAAGAGCTGGTTCACCGTTTCCTTCCCCGAATACTGGCTGTTCTTCCTCGGCCTCTTGTTCATCATCGTCACGCTGTTGCTGCCGCAGGGTCTGGTCGGCCTGTGGCGCAAGCTGATGCAGCGGGGCGCGCCATGAAAGCCAAGGAAATCGCGCGCCGCATCATCGGCATCGAGCTCGACGATGGCCGCGGCCAGGGCGGCGAGCATTTCGGCCACCGCGTCGAGCCCGGCGAGCTCGACCTTTCGCACAAGGTCATCCTCTACCTCGACGAAATCACCGTCAGTTTCGACGGCTTCAAGGCGCTCAACAAGCTCTCGATGGCCATCGACGCCGGCGAGCTGCGCTGCATCATCGGCCCCAATGGCGCCGGCAAGACGACGATGATGGACGTGATCACCGGCAAGACACGGCCCGATTCGGGCCAGGCGTTCTTCGGGCAGAGCATCGATCTCACGCGCTTTTCCGAACCCGAAATCGCCCATGCCGGCATCGGCCGCAAGTTCCAGAAACCGACGATCTTCGAGCGCCATTCGGTGTTCGAGAACCTCGAGCTCTCGATGAAGACCGACAAGCGCGCCGGCACCAGCCTGTTCGCCTGGCTCGGCGACGACGAGCGCGACCGCATCAGCGAGACGCTGCGCCTGATCCGCCTCGACGTTGAGGCCGACCGGCCGGCCGGCCTCCTCTCGCACGGCCAGAAGCAGTGGCTCGAAATCGGCATGCTGCTGATGCAGGAGCCCAAGCTCCTGCTGCTCGACGAGCCGGTCGCGGGAATGACCGACGACGAGACGATGCGCACCGCCGAACTTTTCGTTTCGCTCGCCGGGAAACATTCGCTGATGGTCGTCGAGCACGACATGGCGTTCATCAAGGAGCTCGGCGGCAAGGTCACGGTGCTGCACGAAGGGTCGGTGCTCGCCGAGGGCGATCTCGACAGCGTGCAGAACGATCAGCGAGTCATTGAGGTGTATCTTGGGCGCTAAGGCTGCTCTTTTTGCTGATGCGCTGTGTTCCGCGCCTGACGCGCGGCATTACTTTCTTTTGTCTTGCCAAAAGAAAGTAAGCAAAGAAAAGGCGCGCCCGCTGCGTCGCCCGGCTGCGCCGGGTGCTCTGCGCTGCTCGGGCGCAAGGGGGGCTGCGGAACTCGGGCCTGCGGCCCTCAAACAGTCCTCGCTCTTTTTCCCCTTGCGCCCTGCGCTGCTCGACGCCGCAGAGGGCAAGTGGCAAACCGACCTGAATCTAATCCGCCGAGCGTTCTTCATCCGTTCGGTTTTGAATTCCGCCTGGAAGGCGCTGAGCAACGCAGCCTTGAGCGGGGAAGTGGGCGAGCACTGTTTGAGGGCGAAGCCCGAGTTGCGCAGCCCCCGCTCAAGGCGAGTAGCGCAAGGGACCCCGCCGCGGGCGGGGCGCCGACCCGGGGTCGCCTTTTCTTTGGCTACTTTCTTTTGGCGAAGCAAAAGAAAGTATGCCCGCGCGTCAGGCGCGGAACCCAGCATATCCAATCCCCAAGGCATTTGATATGCTGAAAGTCCAGAACCTTAACCAATACTACGGCGGCAGCCACATCCTCCGTGACCTCGCCTTCGAAGTTCCGATGGGCCAAGTGACGGCCCTGCTCGGACGCAACGGCGTCGGCAAGACAACGCTAATGAAATGCCTGATGGGCCTGATTCCGGCGAAAACCGGAACGATGCATTTCAATGAACGCGACATTACGCATGCGGCGCCGCATCTGCGCGCGAGCCTGGGCATCGGCTACGTGCCGCAGGGTCGCGAAATTTTCTCGCTGCTGACTGTCGAGGAGAACCTGCAGATGGGGCTCGCCACGCAGGCGCGCGGCGCGCGCGTCCCCGACCTCGTATTCGAGCTCTTCCCGGTGCTCAAGAGCATGCTCGGGCGGCGCGGCGGCGATCTCTCGGGCGGTCAGCAGCAGCAACTGGCCATCGGCCGTGCCCTGGCGATGAACCCGAAAATGCTGATCCTCGACGAGCCGACCGAAGGCATTCAGCCGTCGATCATCAAGGACATCGGCCATGCCATACGCGTCGTCGCGCAACGCCGGCAAGTCTTGGCGAGCGTGGCGCGCGCCAGCGAGGAACGCGAGGAAGTCAAGGAGGCGATTCGCAAGGTGGCCGAGACCGGCAGTGTGGCGATCCTGCTGGTCGAGCAGTACTACGACTTCGCCCGCGACCTCGCCGATCACTACCTGCTGATGGAACGCGGCGAAATCATCATGCGCGGCCTCGGCTGCAACATGGACAGCGACGGTGTGCGTGCAGCCCTGGCAGTGTGATTGATAGTATCCTTGCGGTCATGATCCCCGTCGACGCAACGCTGCAGCAATCGCTCCACTGGGAGGCGGAACTGGCGCTCGAGTTTGCCGCGCGCGACGGGGCGACGCGGCTGACCGGCTGCCGCCATCGCGGTCCGCTGCGCGTGCAGAAAGCGCTTTACCCGGAAGGCGCGGCGGTCTGCCAAACCATTCTACTGCATCCGCCGGCGGGCATCGCCGGTGGCGACCGCTTGCAGGTTTCGGCGCGCGTTGCGGCCGGCGCTCACGCGCAGATCACCACGCCCGGCGCCGGCAAGTGGTATCGCTCGGGCGGGCCGGAAGCCGCGCAGACGCTCGATTTCGAGGTCGCTGAAAACGCCGTGCTCGAATGGCTGCCGCAGGAGACCATCGTTTTCGACGGCGCCAAGGCGCACATGGACACGCGCGTGCGGCTCGAAGCTGGCAGCGCCTATCTCGGCTGGGAAATTCTCTGCCTCGGCCGGCGCGCCGCCGGCGAGCGCTTCGCCGCTGGGCAGATCGGCCTGCACACGCGCATCGAACGTTGCGGCCGGCCGCTCTGGCTCGAGCGCGGCCAGCTTTACGGCGACGACCGCCTGTTGCGCAGTCGCGCCGGCTGGGCCGGCGCGACGGTTTGCGGCACAATGCTCGCGACATTGCCCGCCGGGGAGCCGGCCAGCGTGGACATCGCGGCGCTGCTCGTCGCCGGCCGCCTCGTCCATCCGGCCGACGGTGCCGAACACGGCGTCAGCGCGCTGCCCGGCCTGCTCGTCGCGCGCTATCTCGGGCAGCACGGCGAAGCAGCGCGCCACTGGTTCGCGGCGCTGTGGCAGACGCTGCGTCCGCCGCTCATCGGCCGGCCGGCGGTCCTGCCGCGCATCTGGAACACCTGACCTTCGAGGGGAGCCCATGGAACTGACCGCAAGAGAAAAAGACAAGCTGCTGCTCTTTACCGCCGGCCTGCTCGCCGAGCGGCGCCGCGCGCGCGGCCTCAAGCTCAACTATCCGGAAGCGGTCGCGCTGATCAGTTGCGCGATCATGGAAGGCGCGCGCGACGGGCGCAGCGTCGCCGAGCTGATGAGCGCCGGAACGCAGATCCTGACGCGCGACGAGGTGATGGAGGGGATCGCCGAAATGATTCCCGAAATCCAGATCGAAGCAACTTTCCCCGACGGCACCAAGCTGGTGACCGTGCATCATCCGATCGTCTGATCCGAGGTGAACCCATGATTCCAGGTGAAATGTTCGTGGCATCTGGCGAGATCGAACTCAACAGCGGCCGCCAGACGCTGACGCTCTCCGTTGCCAACACCGGCGACCGGCCGGTGCAGGTCGGCTCGCACTATCATTTCTACGAGACCAATGCCGCGCTCGCTTTCGATCGCGAAGCGGCGCGTGGTTTCCGCCTCGACATCGCGGCCGGCACCGCGGTGCGCTTCGAGCCCGGCCAAAGCCGCAGCGTGCAGCTCGTCGCGCTGGCCGGCGAGCGCAAGGTCTATGGCTTTCGCGGTCTGATCCAGGGAGCGCTGTAATGGGAACGAAAATCAGCCGGCAGGCCTATGCCGAAATGTTCGGCCCGACCGTAGGCGACCGCGTGCGCCTCGCCGACACAGAGCTCTTCATCGAAGTCGAAAAAGACTTCACGATCTACGGCGAGGAAGTGAAATTCGGCGGCGGCAAGGTCATCCGCGACGGCATGGGCCAGAGCCAGCGCAGAGCCGCCGACGTCGTCGACACGGTGATCACCAACGCGCTGGTCGTCGACGCCGTGACCGGCATCGTCAAGGCCGACATCGGCATCAAGGACGGCCGCATCGCGGCGATCGGCAAGGCCGGCAACCCGGATATTCAGCCGGGTGTGGACATCGTCATCGGCCCGGGCAGCGAAGTCATCGCCGGCGAAGGCATGATCGTCACCGCCGGCGGCATCGACAGCCACATCCACTTCATCTGCCCGCAGCAGATCACCGAAGCGCTGTACTCCGGCGTGACGACGATGATCGGCGGCGGCACCGGGCCGGCGACCGGCACCTTTGCCACCACCTGCACGCCCGGTCCCTGGCATATCCATTCGATGCTCTCGGCCGCCGAGGCTTTTACGATGAATCTCGGCTTCCTCGGCAAGGGCAACGCCAGCCTACCCGCGGCGCTGCGCGAACAGGTCGAAGCCGGTGCGATGGGGCTCAAGCTGCACGAGGACTGGGGCACGACGCCGGCGGCCATCGACTGCTGCCTTTCGGTCGCCGACGAGATGGACGTGCAGGTCGCGATCCATTCGGACACGCTCAACGAATCGGGCTTCGTCGAAACGACGCTGGCCGCGTTCAAGGGCCGCACGATCCACACCTTCCATACCGAAGGCGCCGGCGGCGGCCATGCCCCCGACATCATTCGCGCTGCCGGGCTGCCCAATGTCCTGCCGAGTTCGACCAACCCGACGATGCCGTACACGGTGAACACCATCGACGAGCACCTCGACATGCTGATGGTCTGCCATCACCTCGATCCTGCGATTGCCGAGGACATCGCTTTCGCCGAGTCGCGCATCCGCCGCGAGACGATCGCCGCCGAGGACATCCTGCACGACCTCGGCGCTTTCTCGATGATGAGCTCCGATTCGCAGGCCATGGGCCGCGTCGGCGAAGTGATCATCCGCACCTGGCAGACGGCGCACAAGATGAAGCTGCAGCGCGGGCCGCTGCAGGAAGACTCTCCGCACAACGACAATTTCCGCGTCAGGCGCTACATCGCCAAATACACGATCAATCCGGCGCTCACGCACGGCATCGCGCACGTCGTCGGTTCGCTCGAAGTCGGCAAGCTCGCCGATCTCGTGTTGTGGAAGCCGGCGTTTTTCGGCGTCAAGCCGAGCCTGATCGTCAAGGGCGGCATGATCGCCGCCGCGGCGATGGGCGACCCGAACGCGTCGATTCCGACGCCGCAGCCGGTGCATTACCGGCCGATGTTCGGCAGCTTCGGCAAGGCGATCAAAACCTCGGTGACCTTCGTTTCGCAAGCCGCTTTGAACAATCCGGCGGTGCTCGCGCTCGGCCTCGAAAAACCGCTGATTGCCGTGCGCGGCACCCGCCATTTGCAGAAGTCGGACATGGTCCTCAACGGCGCCACGCCGAAGATCGACGTCGATCCCGAAACCTACGCGGTGCGCGCCGACGGCGAACTACTGGTCTGCGAACCGGCGAGCACGCTGCCGATGACGCAGCGCTATTTTCTGTTTTGAGGCCGCAAGTGGATACGACGCCTTCCAACCCCTCCCCGGCCCTCCCCTTGTCAGGGGAGGGAGGGCGCGGCTCCCCCCTGACAAGGGGGGCTGGGGGGGTTGAACAGCCTTACATCATCCTCAGCCGCCGCACGAGCGAACCGGCCACCGACCAGGTCGCCCTCGCCTATGACGAGCGCAAGCGCAGCCGCATCAAGGTGACGCTCTCTTCGGGCAGCGCCGCCGGCATTTTCCTCGAGCGCGGCGAGTACCTGCGCGGCGGCGACAAGCTGATGTCTGAAGATGGCAGCGCCATCGTCGAAATCCTCGCCGCGCCGGAAAGGCTGATCGAAGTGACGGCCGGCGATCCGCTGCTTTTCGCGCGTGCCGCTTACCACCTCGGCAACCGTCACGTTCCGGTGCAGATCATCGCCGAGAGTGGCGGCGGCCGCTTGCGCTTTCAGATCGATCACGTCCTGGCCGAAATGGCGCGCGGCCTCGGCTGCAGCGTCGGAGAAACCGAAGCCCCGTTTCAGCCCGAAGCCGGCGCTTATGGCGCACATGCGGCGTCGCACAGTCATGAAGACGCGGTGCCGGACCTGCACCATCCGGGCCACGGCCCGCACCGCTCGCTGCCGAAAATCCACGAGTTCAAGCCGCGCTGAACATGGATAATCTTGCGCTGCTGCGGCTCCTGCAGTTGACCAGCCCGACCCTGCCGGTCGGCGCCTACACTTATTCGCAAGGTCTCGAATGGGCGGTACACGCCGGCGTGATCAGCGATGAAGCGAGCGCCGGACGCTGGATTGGCGAACTGCTCGAAATGGGCGTCGGCCGCTTCGAAGCGCCTTTGCTCGTGGCGCTGATGGGCGCGTGGTCCGCTGCGGACGGCGCGGAAGTCGCGCGCCTCAACGCCGATTTTCTGGCCAGCCGCGAAAGCGCCGAACTGCGCGCCGAGACCTTGCAGATGGGTTATTCGCTGCGCCGCCTGCTCACTGAATTGCGCGACCCGGCATTCGAGGCGCTCATTGCCACGCTGACGCCGTTTCCCGAAATCGCCTTTCCGACCGTCTGGGCAGGCCTTGCCGCCGCCTCGAAAATCGAGCCCTTGGTCGCCGTCTCGGGCTACCTCTGGTCATGGGCGGAGAACCAGGTGATGGCGGCACTCAAATCCGTCCCGCTCGGGCAGGCCGCCGGCCAGCGCCTGCTCGCCGACCTCGGCCGGCGCATCGCGCCGGTTGCCGAGACCGCCTTGCAGCTGCCGGAAGCGGCGTGGTCGAACTTCATGCCGGCCTTCGCGATCGCCAGTGTCTGCCACGAAACGCAGTATTCGCGGCTGTTCCGGTCTTAGGATTCAATGACAATATGCCAACTTACCTGCAGGGCCTAAATCATGGCTGACAATTCTCTGACGCGCGCCGCGCAACCATCGCGCACGCCCTTGCGCGTCGGCATCGGCGGCCCGGTCGGTTCGGGCAAGACGGCGCTGACCCTGGCGCTGTGCCTGGCCTTGCGCGACAAGATCGCGATGGCGGTGGTGACCAACGACATCTATACCGCCGAAGATGCGAAATTCCTCGTCAGCCATTCGGCGCTTGCGCCCGAACGCATCATCGGCGTCGAGACCGGCGGCTGCCCGCACACGGCCATCCGCGAGGATGCGTCGATCAATCTCGAAGCCATCGATCGCCTGCAGCGCGCTTTTCCGGACCTGCAGCTGATCCTCGTCGAATCCGGCGGCGACAATCTCGCGGCGACGTTCTCACCCGAGCTTTCCGATCTCACGCTCTATGTGATCGACGTCGCGGCTGGCGAAAAAATTCCGCGCAAGGGCGGGCCGGGAATCACCAAGTCGGATTTGCTGATCATCAACAAGACCGATCTCGCGCCCATGGTCGGCGCCTCGCTCGAAGTGATGGCGACCGACGCCAAGGCACAGCGTGGCGAACGGCCTTTCGTGTTCACCAACCTCAAGACCGGCGACGGCCTGGCCACGGTGATCGACTTCATCCTCGAGCGCGGCATGCTGGCCGCCGCGCGCTGAAGCGGCGACTGCAACTCAGTCCAGCGTTCGCCGGAAAGTTTTCAGACCCAGGCCGAGCACCAGGCCCATGAACAGCAGAATGGGCCAGACCTGGTCCCAGAGCATGGTGATGCCGTTGCCCTTGAGCATGATGCCGCGCACCAGCACCAGAAAGTGCGTGAGCGGCAAGAGGTTGCCGACGACCTGCGCCCAATCGGGCATGCCGCGAAACGGAAACATGAAACCCGAGAGCAGGATCGACGGCAGGAAGAAGAAAAATGTCATTTGCATTGCCTGCAGCTGGTTGCGGGCGATCGAGCTGAAGGTGATGCCGAGCGTCAGGTTGGCGCAAATGAACAGCAGCACTACGCCGTAGAGGACGAGCAGGCTGCCCAGCATGGGCACGTTGAAAACCCAGCGCGCGGCGAGCAGGATCAGCGTGACCTGGAGCAGGCCGATCAGGATGTAGGGGACGATCTTGCCGGTCATCACCTCGACCGGCGTCGCCGGCGTCGATAGCAGGTTTTCGAAAGTGCCGCGTTCGCGTTCGCGGGTCATCGCCAGGCCGGTCATCAGCACCATGGTCATGGTCAGGATCACGCCGAGCAGGCCGGGCACGACGTTGTACGAGGTGAGACCTTCCGGGTTGTAGCGGCGATGGACGCGCAGCTCGACCGGCGGTGTCGGTGCCAGCTGCCGCCCCGGCAGGTCCGGGGCGAAGACTTGCGTGCCGAGCTGGTTGAGCACCGAGATGGCGCCGCCGGCGGCCATCGGATCGGTGGCGTCAGCTTCGACCAGCAGGGTCGGCGACTTGCCGCGCAAGAGGTCGCGGTGGAAGCCGGGCGGAAAGGTCACGACGAATTGCACCGCGTTGCTGTCGAGCAACTTGTCCGCTTGCGCTTCGTCCACGCTGCCGACGATGCGGAAATAATCGCTGTTTTGCATCGCCGCCACATAGGCGCGGGCATAAGGGCCGGGGTCGGCCATCACGACGGCGGTCGGCATCTGGCGCGGATCGGAATTGATGGCGAAACCGAACAGCAGGAGCTGCAGGATCGGGATGCCGATGATCATGCCGAAGGTCAGCCGGTCGCGCTTCAACTGGATGAACTCCTTGAGCAGGATGCCGAACCAGCGCGAAAATGAAAACCCCGAAAAGCCGTTCATCGCATCAGCCCTTGAACTGGTCTTCGCTGCCCTGCATCAGATGGATGAAGACATCCTCGAGCGAGGCCGGCACGGCGGACATCTTCAGCGCATGGCCCTGGACGAACTCGCGCAGGCTGGCTTCGAGCCGTGCGCCGTCCTTGCCGCTGATGTGCAGGGCGGTGCCGAAAGTGGCGACCAGTTCGACGCCGGGCAGCTGCCGGATTTCTCCGGCGCGCGCATTGAGGTCGGCGCCGCTCACTTCCCAGGTGAACAGGCCTTGGCTGGCGACGACCTCTTCGGCCGTGCCCGAGGCGAGCAGCGTGCCGTAGGCGATGTAGGCGAGGCGGTGGCAGCGCTCGGCTTCGTCCATGTAATGCGTGGACACCAGCACGGTGATGCCGGCCGCCGAGAGGCGGTGGATTTCCTCCCAGAAATCGCGCCGCGCTTTCGGGTCCACGCCGGCCGTCGGCTCGTCGAGCAAGAGCAGCCGTGGTTCGTGCAGCAGGCAGGCGGCCAGCGCCAGGCGCTGCTTCCAGCCGCCGGAGAGCGTGCCGGCGATCTGCTCGCGACGCCCTTCGAGACCGAGATCGGCGAGCGCGCCATCGACGGCGGCGCGGCGGTTCTTCATGCCGAACATGCGGGCGACGAAATCGAGGTTCTCGCCTATGGTCAGATCCTCCCACAGCGAAAAACGCTGCGTCATGTAACCGACCTGGCGCTTGATTGCCGCGCTGTCGCGTATGACGTCGAGTCCGAGGCAGGTGCCGCTGCCGCTGTCCGGCGTGAGCAGGCCGCAGAGCATGCGGATCGAGGTGGTCTTGCCGCTGCCGTTGGGTCCGAGAAAGCCGAAGATCTCACCCTCCCTGACCTGCAGCGAAAGGTCCTTGACGACGTGCTTGTCGCCGAAATGCTTGTTGATGCCGCTGACGTCGATGACCAGCGGCCGGGCTTCTGCGGAATGCGCGGCTGGCATTTCAGCGTGCGGCCAGGCGGACGTCGATCGGCAGTCCCGGCCGCAGGCTGGCGGCCTGTTCCGGCGCCGGCGCGGCTTCGACGCGGAACACCAGTTTCTCGCGACTGCCGCGGCTGTAGATCACCGGCGGCGTGTACTCGGATTGCGGGGCGATGAAGTCGATGGTGGCGCGGATGGGCGTCGCGCAGCCGTCGCAGCCGGCTTCGATTGCCTGGCCCGGATGCAAGGTGCCGACGATTGTTTCGGGTACGAAGAAACGCAGGCGCCGGCGGGCGTCGGGCAAGAGGCTGGCAACGGCGGCGCCGGCTGCCACCCATTCGCCCGGGCGGTAATAGGTCTCGGCGATCTCGCCGGCGGCCGGCGCGGTCACGGTCTTTCTCTCGACTACCCAGCGCTTCTGTTCGGCCAGCGCCGCTGCGGCCTGCAGGTCGGCCTCGGCGCCGCGCACCTCGGCCGCACGGCCGAGCGTCGCCTGGTAAGTCGCCAGCTGCTGGCGCGCCGCTTCGGCCTGCGCTGCGGCCTGGTCATAGGCGCTGCGCGCATCGTCGAGCGCGGCCTGCGAGACGAACTTGGCCTGGGCCAGCGCCGTCTGTTGCTGCAGTCGCGTGCGGGCCAAGCGCAGGGCGGCTTGCGCGGCGTTGAGATTGGCTTCGAGCGCGGCGATTTCAGGTTGCCGATGCGGCTCCCTGAGATTCTCGACCTTCTCACGTGCCGAACCGGTCCGCGCTTCGGCTTCGGCAAGCGCCTGCGCGTCGGGATCGGTGGCGATGGCGAACAGCAACTGGCCGGCGTCGACCCGCGAGCCGCGCAGCGCGTCGAGCGACTTGAGATAACCCGATTGGGGCGCGGCGAGGTAGAGATATTCGCCTTCGATGTAGCCCTGATAGCTTGGCGCGGTGTCTTTCCCGCAGCCGGCGAGAGTCGCCAGGGCAGCGGCCAGGGCCAGCCAGCGCGGTCGGGAAATCTTCATCATGAGCCCTTCGTCCTGTCTTCGCTTCGGCGGCGTGCCTGTAGCATGGGATGCCGGCAATTCATGCGCCTGGCGCGCCGCTATCAAGCGCTTATGAAGACGAATTATGGCAGATAAAGGTTCTTGACCCGCGGCGCCCTTTTTCTCCATCTCCTGATAAGGAGTGGAGCCGGGGAGGGATTGGCGGCGATGACCTTCAATTGGCTGCCGCTCCGTCCGGGGCGACCACCTTGGCCTGCGCCTTGGCGTCGGCCTTGGCTTTCTTCTCCGCGCGCTCGGCGTCCTTCTTGGCGCGCTGTTGCTGCTTTGCCTCGCGCTTGGCCTGCTGCGCGGCGGCTTTCTCGCGTCCCGCTTCAGCTTGCCGGGCTTTGGCGGCAGCCTTCGTCTCACGCTCGGCGGCCTTCGCCGCCTCGTCGACGCGATAGTTCTCAGCCTGCTGTTGCTGCTCGGCCGTACGGCGCGGCAAGTCGGCAGTGCGTTGCGCTTCCTTGGCCTCGACGTCGGCACGCTTGGCCTCGCGCTGGAATTCGCGCGCCGGATCGTCGATCTTGCGCGCGTCCAATATCGTTTGCGTATGCGCTTTCTTGGCCTTGTCGAGACAGGCGTTCACCAGAAACTTCTTGTAGCACTCGGCCGCGTCGGCGCTGTAGCGCTTCTCCGCGTCCTTGCGCATCTGCTCGGCGCGCGCGCGCTGCTGCGCGGCCTCTTCAAGCGTCTGCGGCTTTTCCGCTGCCGGCGCGGCGGCCGGCGCCTGCGCCCAAAGGCAGTGACTGAAAAGCAGCGCGCCGAGCAGCAAGATGCGCGCCGGCATATGGCGAATAGGCATTATCGGTTTCCTCCGAGCGCGTAAACTAGACGCTTTTGCGCGCCAACACCAGCGCGGGCGCCGACCGCGCGGGAAATCTGCCGCCTGCGGCCACCCGCAGTTTGGTAAAATGCGCGGTTGCTTTCCCCATCAGATCACTGGAGCGCTTTGTGAAGATCGTCTGTCTCGACCTCGAGGGTGTGCTCGTCCCCGAAATCTGGATTACCTTCGCCGAACGGACCGGTATTCCGGAGCTCAGGCGAACGACGCGCGACGAGCCGAACTACGACACGCTGATGAAATCCCGCCTGCGCCTGCTCGCCGAGCACAAGCTCGGACTGCCGGATATCCAGGAAGTGATTTGCGCCATGGGGCCGGTGCCGGGCGCGCGGGAATTCCTCGATCGCCTGCGCGAAGACTACGAAGTCATCATTCTTTCCGACACCTTCTACGAATTCGCCCATCCGCTGATGCGCCAGCTGGCCTGGCCGACGCTGTTCTGCCACAGCCTCGAAGTCGACGCCGCGGGCATGGTCGTCAATTATCACCTGCGCATGCCGGAGCAGAAGCGCGAAGCGGTCAAGCGCTTCAAGGAAATGAACTTCACCGTGGTTGCCGCCGGCGATTCGTACAACGACACGGCGATGCTCGGCGAAGCGCACGCCGGAATTCTCTTCCATCCGCCGCAGAACGTGATCCGTGAATTCCCGCAGTATCCGGTGACTTACAACTTCGACGAGCTGCGCGCCGAAATCGACCGGGCTTTCGCCCGTGTTCCCGAAATCGCCTAGGCCGCCATGCACAGCCAACGCTACTACACGCTTTCCGCGTCCTGCCCCGACCGCGTCGGCATCGTCGCGCGCGTCTCGGGCTTCATCGCGCAGCACCACGGCTGGATCCTTGAATCGAGCTATCATTCGGACGCTCCCGACGACGCCGACGGCGGCAGCCGCTATTTCATGCGCCTCGAAGTCAAAGCCGACTCGCTGCCTTTCCACCTCGCGGAGTTCAGGGAACGCTTCCGCCCGATCGCCGAAGAAATGCAGATGGACTGGAAGATCAGCGATTCGGCGGTGAAGAAGCGCGTGGTCATCTTCGTCAGCAAGCAGGAGCATTGCCTCTATGATCTGCTGGCCCGCTGGCAGTCGAAGGAACTCGACATCGAGATCCCCTGCGTCATCTCGAACCACGACACCTTCAAGGGTTTCGTCGAATGGCACGGCATTCCCTTCCATCATGTTCCGGTGAATTCGGACAATGCGGACAACAAGGAAGCCGCTTACGCCGAAGTGCATCGCCTGTTTGCCGAGGTGCACGGCGATACCATGGTGCTGGCGCGCTACATGCAGATCATCCCGCCGGCGATGTGCGCCGCCTACCCGGGCCGGATCATCAACATCCACCATTCCTTCCTGCCCAGCTTCGTCGGCGCCAAACCCTATCACCAGGCCTATCAGCGCGGCGTCAAGCTGATCGGCGCGACCTGCCATTACGTCACCGCGGCGCTCGACCAGGGGCCGATCATCGAACAGGACGTGATCCGCATCGACCACTCCGACTCGGTCGAGGACATGGTGCGCTACGGCAAGGACATCGAGAAAGCGGTGCTCGCGCGCGGCCTGCGCTACCACCTCGAAGACCGCGTGCTGGTGCATGGCAACAAGACGGTGGTTTTCAGATAGCAATACCAGTTAACCACAACGGCCACAGCACGACGAAGAGCCAAAACTATTTCTTAAAGTTTTTCGTTGTGATCGTTGTGCCCGTTGTGGTTAATCGCATTTAAAGGTTCACTCCATGATCACCCTCAAGAACGTCACCCTGCGCCGCAGCGCCAAGGTGATCCTCGACAATGCCTCGATTACCCTCAATCCGAGCGAGAAGGTCGGCCTGGTTGGGCGCAACGGCGCCGGCAAGTCGACGCTGTTCGCGCTGTTCAACGGCACGCTGCACGAAGACGCCGGCGATTTCTTCCTGCCCGCGCAATGGCGCATGGCGCAGGTCGCGCAGGAAATGCCGGAGACGGCGCAGAGCGCGACCGATTTCGTCATCGAGGGCGACAGCGCGCTGATGGCGGCGGAAGCGGAAGTGCAGGCCGCCGAAGCGGGCAGCGACGGCGAGCGCATGGCGCACGCCTACATGGCGCTGCACGACGCCGGCGCGCACGACGCGCAGGCGCGCGCCCAGGCGCTGATCCTCGGCCTCGGCTTCAAGACCACCGAACTCTCGAAGCCGGTGAACAGTTTCTCCGGCGGCTGGCGCATGCGCCTGCAACTGGCGCGCGCGCTGATGTGCCCGTCCGACCTGCTGCTGCTCGACGAACCGACCAACCACCTCGACCTCGACGCGCTGGTCTGGCTCGAATCCTGGCTCAAGCGCTACGAGGGAACGATGGTGGTGATCAGCCACGACCGCGAGTTCCTCGA
>CAIXAY010000203.1 GCA_903917505.1 uncultured beta proteobacterium
GCGAGATAGGCTTGATGCTGGCCGAGATCCTGCCTTGAGAGTTGATCGCCCAGGTTGGCAAAGCCGCAGATCATGAGCGCATCCCAGTCGCCGCGCTCGTCTCGGCGGATGATGTCCTCGCCGTAGGCAATGAAGCGTTGGAGGTCGTGGCGCATGTCAGGTCTCCATCGCCCGCGTATCCAGCCCATCCGCCGCGTCGGGCTTGTCCCACCCCATCTCACGATCGAGATCGTCGAAGGGAACGGTGGCGTGTGTCACACCGTTCGCCAGCGCCGGCTTGTCCGCGAACGGCTTGTCGAGGGCCGGACCTTCCTCACCTTCTGCTTTGATCCGCGCGGCCTCGGCGTCGGCAGCAGCAGCAACCGACTTGAGATTTTCATGCTGCGGCAACAGGCTGGCGCGCTGCTCTTTCCCGAGCGCGGCGAAGAATGCCTTGTAGGCTTCGACGCCCTTGTCGGCGGCCTCGCGCGCCTCCATCGTCAGTGCTCGTTGTCCGGCGTTGACCACGTCCTGGCCGCCGATCCAGGCGATCAGACGCCTGCCCATTTCCTCGTTCATCACCTCCCCGGCCGCGAAGATCGGTCGCAGCGAACCGGGGCACTTGCCGCCTTCGGCTTTCGCGATGCTGAACCGGCCGTCGCCGAGCATGTGCGCGATGATGGTCAGATCGAAGCGCAGCGACTTCTCCTGGATCGGCACGACGGGACCGACGACATAGGTTTTCTTGCCGTTGTCGCCGATTGCTTCGATGTAAGGTTGTTTGCCGCGCGCGCAGAGGATGAGATGCAGGCCGCAGGTAAGCCAGTTGTTGGTCAGCTTGCCGAGCCGGCGCTTGGGCTTCGCCCACTTCGCCATGTCGTTTTTCTCAGGCGCGCTTTCGACCATCTCCAGGACGCCGCCTTCGGCGGTCCATACGTGGCTGACCGAGTCCACCACGAGCGTCGTCACGCCAGCGTCAACGAAATCCTTCAGCGCCTCGCGGTAGCGTTCCGGCGTGAACGGCGGCGTTATGGCGCCGTAAAGGTAGCCACCGGGGATGAGATCGACATAAGCCCGGCCGCGCTCACCGCCCTCCGAGTCTAACAGGCCGCGCTTGCGTGGGTCCGGTTCAATGCCGGCCGCCAGCTTCAATGCCGACAGCGTCTTGCCGGTTTCGGACATGCCGAACAGACTGATCAGCAGTTTCATGCCCTGCCGGGTTGCGGGAGCAATCTGGATTATGGGCACAGCGTCAACTCTCCACAGACCTTGGCAAACTCGCCGTAGTGCTTAGCCGCAGCATCAGCGTACAATTTTGGCATTTGGCATCAGTCCGTCTCCCCGTTTTCCATCTGCATATAGGCGTAAGTTGGAAGCCCGACCTGAAACGCCTTGTCCTGGTCGAGCGCGTCGCGATGCCGGTAGCCTGGCCAGTCGCCGGACTTGAGACAGCGGTCGAACAGGAACGCGCCGCGCTCGTTCTGCGCATAGCCGGCCTCAATTGCGTTCACGTCGAGCGATACGACAGAAGTCAAATATGGCGCCTTCGTCTCCTGATTCACAAACCAGTAGTTCTGCGGGTTGATCCCGAGCGCGTTTCGCGCGCCTTCCAGATACCACGCGGCGCGGCGATGGTAGCCCATCTGGTAGGCGTGCCGGCCAAAGTTCTCCGGGTTCGCATCCGTCGTCGCCTTGTAGTCGTTGAGGAAGGCGCCGCTGTTGGCGAGGAAGTCCGGCCGCGCGCGGCACCAAAAACCGAACACCGGATGGCGCCAGAAGATCGACTGCTCGAACAGTCCGTCCTTGAACGCGTCGCGCAGGAACGGGCTGGCGAGGAATGCGCGGCGCGCCGCCAGCACCTTGTCCATGTGCTTTTCCAGGATCGGCGTCTTGTCGGACTCGCGCGCGAGATCGCGGAGCGTCTTGGCTTCCTTAGTGCGCCAGTCGTCGAATTTCACAACGGCGACTTTCTTGTCGAACAGCGCCGGCTCAAGGAACAGCAAGTGGCTCACCGTACCGAGCGAGAACTTGTCCTCGCGCTCCGGCACTTCCCACTCCGGGTTGAGCCGCTTGGAGTTCGTGTAGCAGATGGCCGGGGCACGCAGCAGGTCGGTGATCATGCCGGCTGACAAGCTCGGCGTCGCGGCTGGGTCATTGTGGTAGATGGCGCTGGAAATGTCATAGATTCCAGGGCGATCGATGATCATGGCTCGTAACTCGGCAGATTCAGCGCAACCGTCTCGGGCGCGCTCGGTTCCTCCATGCTGTCGTCGGATGGATGCAATCCGTCGATGATCGTCATTGGATCAACCTGCCGCAGCAGTCCGGCCAGAACCTTGCCGCTCGCATCTTCGCTACTGGACCAGAAACCGCTCTCCTCGCGGACGCCGCCTAGTAGGCGCGCGATGACGTTGGCGAACTGCTCCGGGGAGATGTCATAGCCGCGCTTGATGAACTTCTGCACCCGCAGCAGCGACCCGCCGGCATCCTCGTTCCTGACCGGGAAGCAGTAGCGCAGGCGGCGCGCGGCGAGGTCGGGATAGAACTGCGGATCGGCGGCAGACTGCCACGCGCCGGCCTTGCGATCGAACCAGATACATGCGCGCGCCACGGTGAAATCGAAACTCTCGATCAGTGCCGCCGCTTCGCTGAATGTCCAGCGGTGAATGAACTGCACCGGCACGCGGGGCGGCGCTATGATCGTGAAGGCGTTGCGGGTCCGGTATGGTGTCACGTTCCGATCAGCGGCCAGCGCCGAGGCGAACGTGTCGCACGCTTCTTTCGTTTCGCCGAACAGATCGATGTCAGTGGCATCCTCGCCAGCGATGTGCGCGCGGATGTATCCGCCGGCCAGAAAGATCGGATGCGCCTTCATCATCTTGATGATGTCTTTCGGCAGGAAGCCGAGGGCGCGGTGCATGTCATCGAACGTGAGATTGGCCATTTCAGTCTCCTTAATATGAAATCCGGCAGTGCGGGATTTTCCCCAGCGCAATCGCCATCACGGCAGTGCGCGCCATCTTGTCGTCCAGCCCGGCCGCCACGAACGCCGCCGCGGCCTCC
>CAIXAY010000204.1 GCA_903917505.1 uncultured beta proteobacterium
ATCAGATCTTTATGAACCAGCTACACTCTCGTCATAACGCGGTTGCACTTCAGACTTGAATCCGCCCAGGGCGAAAACGCCGCCAGCGCGCGGATATGCCATCATCCTGCCCGGGCTGTCGGTGCGCCGTCCTAGCGTCCCGGCGGTGGTGTCGCCTGCACAGGCCGCCAGCCCTCGGGGCAGTTGGCGACATACGGGTAGTAGGCCTTGGCCGAATCGCAGTAGTACCAGCTGCCGGCCGGCGTTTGCGCTGCCTGCCCCGGCGGCGAGGATGCCGCGGCAGCAGCCGGCGGCGCTTCGACATAGCTGGCTGGCGGCTCGACCACCACGAACCCATTCGGACGCGCCGCGTAGTAAACGTCATTGGCATAGTAATAAGGCTGGCGTCCGACCCAGACGGTCGAATAATCCGGCGGCAAGATTGGCACGACGACGCCTATCGGCGGCCTGGCAACGGCGAAACCACCGCCGACCGGTTCATACCAGACGCCCTCATGGAAGAAGAATCTGCGGTCATGGAATCTCAGCGACACAGCGCCGGGTGGAAGTACGGTGACGACATACCCTAGCGACGGATAGTAGTGCCCATGATGGTGCCGGTCGTCGTAGCGCCAGTGTTCTCCATGGTACGGGTCATGGCGATCATAGTCGTGGCGATCCTGTGCCAGGCTCGCCCCGGTCATCAGGCAGGTGCCGACGAACAGGGCAACGATCCCGCGTCGTGCAGATTTTGTAGAATTCATCTTGGTCCTCGATCGAAAATTTCTTCAGCGAAAGCAAAAAACTCACGCGGTGCGCCACGGCGAGTTGCACGTCCGTGGCACGGCGCGCGCTGCAGATGCAAACCATTATTGACCGTCAAGCGGCTGAAGAAATTTCAAACGGCGCGATTTTTGTAAATAATTGTTAGCCCCCGATTCGGTCGCTATCCCTTGGCTTTCATCCTTTTCGCCAGGGCATCATAACAGGCATCGGAAAGTTCCTTTTGATGGTCGAGCAGGCAGTTAACGATTCTGCCTTCGCCGGGCTGCACGCCTCGGCAAAGATCTTCGCCATCCCTTTTGCAGGCTTGCATTCCTTGCTGATTCTGCACGCGCTGTTTGAGCGCGTCATAGCAGCGATCGGAAATTTCCTGCTGGTGATCGAGAAGACATTCGCTGATCTGTTTTGCTCCCTGGCTATTCGCACAGAACTGCCGGGCATCGCTGCGGCAGTCGCCGCGGCCTTGCTCGCCGCCCTGGGCGCCGTCGGCAAATTGACTCCGATTCAGACCGGTCTTCGACGTATCGGGATCGGCGGCGTACTCGAACTTGTGATTCTCGTCGGCGCCGTAAACCTCACACGACCGGTCCGAGATCGTCTTCTTTCCGTCCTTGAGACAGGAATAAATGGCGTCAGCATTCGCCGCAAGGCTGGCTGACAGCAGCATCGCCATAACAAGTGTTTTCATGTGTACCTTTCGCGCAGGCGGCGCAAAGCTCTGGAGAAAACCGGCTGAATCGAGGGGCCGCAGCCCCTCGCCCGCACAGATTGGCTTGCGCTCACGCGTGCCGCGGGCCGCCGCCATGCGGCCGTACGCCGGCCCGGTCATCGACGCGCCGCGTGCGGTCCGCATGAAGATTCTGGTGGTCCTGCCTGACGTTTTGATGGTCCTGATGGCGATCGGCCCGATCGGAAGCAATCCTGTGCTGATCCTGGCGCAGGTTCTGGCGGTCGTTATGCCCGCTCTGGCGATCCTGGTTCAAGGCCATTCGATCGTGGCGCACTGCGCCATTGTCCTGCCGCAACGCCTGGCGATCGCCAGCCACGGCGGCGGTATTGCCACTCTGGCGGTCGGCGCGCAAGGTGTTGAGATCCTGCCGGCGCTGAGTTTCTGCCTGCTTCATCGTGCTCCGATCCTGGTTCGCCTGACGGCCGTCCTGGCGCAGGTCGGTGCGGTCGTGCGCGATGTCCTGTCTGTCGCTCTGGACGTTGCGATTATCCTGGCGCAGATCGGCGCGATCGCGCGTGATGTCGCCCCTGTCCTGGCGAATATCGCGATTGTCCTGCCGGACTTGCTGATTGTTTTGGCCGGGATCCGCGGACTGAGCGAAGACCGGTGTGGCAAAAGCGCTGCATATAGCAAGAGCGATTAGCGTGCTACGGGTCATGGTGATCTCCTTGGAAAGTTCGTGCATCGAGGTGAATTCGTGTCGGTATTGCAGGACTCAATTTATGCCCAATTCATCAAGGGATCTGTTAGCGATTGCAAGCAAATGTTTCGCGCTGACCGCGCGCCGGATGCGGACGATTCTTCTGCCGGGGAGAAGACGACTCTCTTTTCCAGATTGGCGTGTGTTGCACGAATTCCGTCTGGCACGCTCCGTGCAACTACGGCACAAGGGGGCCGATCATTCAGCCAGCGGGCTCTTCAACGGGTTCTTTTGCCGTGCGCTTTGCCGCTTTCTCGGGCGAGGCGGCAATTATTGCCGGTCGGCGGTCGGGCTTTGGAGTCTTACATTCAACACATGCGACGGGAGTCATCATGAGCGTAGCCAGTATCGGTCTTGACCAGACGGTCAGTTCATCCAGTTTGCGTTCTTCGATCAAAGAAGCGCATCAGGACTTTGCGCAGCTTTATCAAGCCCTGCAAAGCGGCAACCTGAATAGCGCACAACAGGCTTACGCGAGTTTTCAGCAGATCCAGGCGGGACTCCCGGCTGCCGCCACAACGTCGGCAGCTGCCGCGACCACAACGACGAATCCGGTGACTACGGACTGGTCGGCCCTCGGTCAGGCGCTGCAGTCCGGAAGCCTCTCTTCGTCACAGGATGCACTCGCCAAGCTCGGGCAGGATGCGCAAGCCGCGTGGCAAACGCGCATGCAACAGGAAACGCAGAATGCGCAGTCGGTCTACGCCCTGATGCAGAGCGCCCAGGGGAACACGGTGTCGTCCGCGGCAACGGCGACTGCAAGCCCGTCGGCGGGAAGTGCGATACAGAATGACTTGAATGCGTTGAACCAGTCGCTCCAGTCGGGCGATACGTCCGCCGCGCAAAAAATTCTCGCCCAGCTGGTCCAGGACATGCAGGCCGCCGGCCAGACGGCCGCTCAAACCGGCACGGGTCATCATCACCATCACCATCATGGCGGGTTCGCGGCGACGAACGCTGCGTCGGCTTATGCGGCGACAGCGGCCACGGATTCGACCGCAACGACGACGAGCGCAAGCGCCGGTGCAAGCGCCACGGTTTGAGCGGACTGAAGCGCTCGACGCCATGACGCGTCGAGCTTGAGGCTGAATGAAGGGAATTTCGCCTGTCAGCGGATCGATTCCGGACTAGGAATCGCCAGAGAAGACGTGTCAGGCCGTCGTCGAAATCGAACCAACGATGGCCTTGTCGGTTGAATCGGCCAGAACGGTCGATGCCAGCGCCGGATTGGCTTGCAACAGCGAAGTCCAGCCAGTCGACACATTGAGCGCCTGCAGGGTGCCGCTCGCGTCATAGACCCCTGCTGTCGCAGAGGAAGCGCCTGCACTCGCGGCCTGGCCGGTCGTCGAACTGGCGCCGCTGCCGGCACCTGACGCGTCCGAAGCGGAACCTGCGGTCGCGCCGGCTTGCAGGATGGCGTCAAGAATCCCCTCGGCGTTATAGGTCGGGGACGTTCCGGACGCCGATCCAAGGGTCGCGACGACAGATCCTTCCGTGGCGAGATTGGCCGCAAGCTCAGCCAAGGCGGGAACGCTGCGCGCCGTCGAGGTGCTCGCCGTATAGGCGCTGCCCGGCAAAACACCGGAAATTGTGGGAGTGTCAGGATTTTTGTGTGTGAGGCGGAGAGAGAGACTTTTCCACGGTGCCGCCGCCCGCTGATTTATCAAGCGGGAGGCGAGCGGCGCGGTGGGAAAGTCGGTGCTCATATTACGCGACGCCCTTGGTGAATCGA
>CAIXAY010000205.1 GCA_903917505.1 uncultured beta proteobacterium
GAGAAGGGTTTTCTCAACGGCAAGGCCTGGGAACCGATGTGGGTCGTCGATTTCCCGATGTTCGACTACGACGAGGAAGGCCAGCGCTGGGTCGCCTGCCACCATCCCTTCACCAGCCCGAAAGACGAACACCTGGCGCTGCTCGCCGCCGACCCGGGTCAGTGCCTCGCCAAGGCCTACGACCTCGTGCTGAACGGATCGGAACTCGGCGGCGGTTCGGTGCGTATCCACCGCGCGGACGTTCAGGAACTGGTGTTCAAGGCGCTCGGCATCGGCGCGGCCGAAGCCAAGCTCAAATTCGGTTTCCTGCTCGATGCGCTCAAGTACGGCGCGCCGCCGCACGGCGGGCTGGCTTTTGGTCTGGACCGAATCGTCGCGATGATGACCGGCTCGGAATCGATCCGCGACGTGATCGCCTTCCCGAAAACGCAACGCGCCCAGTGCCTGCTCACCGACGCGCCGAGTCCCGTCGATGAGAAACAGCTGCGCGAATTGCACATCCGACTGCGCCAGAAGGTCGACGTGCAGGCCGCTGCGTCGGCCGAGACCAGCCAGACCTGAACGCGGTGGCGCGGATCACGCGGCTCCATGCCGCGTATCTTGCGCCGGCCGATTCATTGCCTGTCGCCTCATGGAATGACAAAAAAGCCGGTTTCGGTTCTCGTCGTCATCCACACCGCCGATCTTCGGGTGCTGCTGCTCGAGCGCGCTTCCCATGCCGGCTACTGGCAATCGGTCACCGGCAGCCAGGAAGACGGTGAACGCCTGATCGAAACCGCGGCGCGCGAAGTCGAGGAAGAAACCGGCATCAGCGTGCCGCTGCTGCGGTTCAAGGACTGGCAGATCGCCAACACCTTCGAAATCTTCGCCGAGTGGCGCCATCGCTATGCCGATGGCGTCACCCACAACACCGAGCACGTCTTTTCGCTGGCCGTCCCGGCCGAGCTGCCGGTCAGGCTGGCGCCCGAAGAGCACACAGACTACCTCTGGCTGCCGTGGCGCGCAGCGGCCGAAAAATGCTTCTCGTGGAGCAACCGCGACGCCATCCTCATGCTGCCGGAGCGGACTGCGCTCTGATCCGCTTGTCGAGGCAGGCCGGGCAGTAACAGCCGGCGCTCGCATCCACTTCCAGCAAGTGCGCCGGCTTGTCCATGCACCAGCATGCCGCGGCCCCGGCTACGGCACCGCACACGAAGGGCGCGCCGCAATCGGCGCACACGCTGTTTATCGATTCGTCAATAGCCATCGCCATCCCATGCTGCAGAGTAAGTCCCGACGCCACTCTAGCGACAGCCTGCCGCGCAGGCAAGCGACAATGCGCATGGCTTTGCCACACGCCTTTGTATTTGTCGCCGCGCCGAGTAGAATCCGCGAGTCTTCTAAAGGAACCCGACCATGACCCTCCCGCAATTTTCCCCGGCCCAGGAAGCGGCCATCCTCGCCGAAGCGCTGCCCTACATCAAACGCTTCCACGGCAAGACCATCGTCGTCAAATTCGGCGGCAACGCCATGGTCGACGAAAACCTCAAGCAATGCTTCGCGCGTGACGTTGTCCTGCTCAAGCTCGTCGGCATGAACGTCGTCGTCGTGCATGGCGGCGGACCGCAGATCGAGAACCTGCTGACCCGCGTCGGCAAGAAAGGCGAATTCGTCCAGGGCATGCGCGTCACCGACGCCGAGACGATGGAAATCGTCGAAATGGTGCTCGGCGGGCAGGTCAACAAGGACGTCGTCAACCTGATCATCCAGGCCGGCGGCAAGGCCGTCGGCCTGACCGGCAAGGACGGCAACCTGATCCGTGCGAAGAAACTCCTGCTGCATAACCGCGATAATTACGAAGACCTGATCGACATCGGCATGGTCGGCGACATCACGCACGTCGACCCGGCGCTGATCAGCCATCTCGAAGCCGGCGCATTCATCCCGGTCATCGCGCCGATCGGCGTCGGCGACCAGGGTGAAACCTACAACATCAACGCCGACGTCGTCGCCGGCAAGATCGCCGAAATACTCAAGGCCGAGAAACTCGTGCTGTTGACCAATACCCCGGGCGTGCTCGACAAGGACGGCAAACTCGTCACCGATGTCACGCCCAAGCAGATCGATGCGCTGGTCGAAGACGGGACGCTGTACGGCGGCATGCTGCCGAAGATCAGTTCAGCGCTCGACGCGGCGCGCAAAGGCGTCAAGAGCGTGCACATCATCGACGGCCGCGTCGAACATGCGCTGCTGCTCGAGATCCTGACCAGCCACGGCTTCGGCACGATGATCAAGAGCCAATGAACAAGCCGGCGCGAAGACGCGGCGACGGCCACGCAAGGCGATGCGCTTTGCGAACCCTTTGCGAACTTCGCGTCTTGGCGCCGGACATTCGGCCTTGAACAACGCGCCGCGCACCTGGCTTTTCGATCTCGACGATACGCTGCACGACGCCAGCGCGCATATCTTTCCGCAGATCAGCCGGGCGATGATGGCTTACATCTGCCAGCATCTGCACGTCGACGAGATCGAAGCGACCCGCCTGCGCCAGGCCTACTGGAAGCGCTACGGCGCCACGCTGCTCGGACTGATGCGGCACCATGGCACCGATCCGCGGCACTTCCTCGCGCAGACGCACCGGTTTCCCGACCTGGCGCGCATCGTCATCGCCGAGCGCGGCCTGAAAGCGATGCTGCTGCGCCTGCCGGGGCGCAAGATCGTTTTCTCCAATGCGCCGCGCGACTATGCCGAGGCGGTGTTGGCCATCACCGGGATTCGCCGTTGCTTCGACGCGGTCTATTCGGTCGAGCAACTGCGCTTTCAGCCCAAACCAGCCATCGCCGGATTTCTTCGCCTGCTGCATGACGAGAGGCTCGGCCCGCGTTCCTGTATTTTGGTAGATGACACGATCGTCAACCTCAAGACCGCCAAACGCCTGCGCATGAAAACCGTGTGGGTAAGCGCCAGCACACGCCAGCCGCCTTGCGTCGACCTGAAGATCGCTTCGGTTCTCGATTTGCCACAACAGCTTGGGCGGCTATAATCGACGCTCAATAACAAATCCAAGCGGGGAGTGACACGATGGCAAAGCCGGGCGAAAGAAGACTGCAAATCCTGCAAACACTGGCCGCGATGCTGGAAGACCCGAAAGGGGAAAAAGTCACGACGGCGGCGCTCGCCGCCCGGCTCGACTGTTCCGAGGCGGCGCTCTACCGCCACTTTGCCAGCAAGGCGCAGATGTACGAGGGCCTGATCGAATTCATCGAGACCAGCCTGTTCGGCGTCATCAACCAGATTTCCGCCGAAGAAGCGCAGGGATTGCAGCAGGTCGAACACATCCTAGCGCTGCTCCTTAATTTCGCGCAGCGCAATCGCGGCATGACCAAGGTCCTGACCGGCGACGCGCTGGTCAATGAAAACGAACGCCTGCAGGCGCGCATCAACCAGTTGCACGACAAGATCGAGGCCGCGCTCAAACAGGCTTTGCGCGTCGCCGCCACGCGCGAGCAGAGTGCCGCGAGCGCCGATTTCGGCGCCCTCGCCAATATCCTGCTGTGCTATGTCATCGGTCGCTGGCAGCAATACGGCAAGAGCGGCTTCACGCGCGAGCCGACGGCCCATTGGGCGCAGCAGTGGCCGATGCTCTACGTGGCCTGCCTGAGCCAGCGCGGCGCGTAGGCGCGCAACGAACCGGTCAAGCGGAGGAACTCTGGTTACAAGGCCAAAAACCGAGTAAAATCCGCCGCTTAGTCCGAGTGCATGCTTGCCATTTCCGAGCAGTACGCGGCATTACACGGAGTTTTCCTGCATGCCGGCCGTAGCCACGCGACTCGCCTTTGTCGATGCCTTGAAGGCCGTCGCTTCCCAATTGATCGTACTGCACCATCTGGCTTTCTACGGCCCGATGTCCGATGTCGCCAACGATCTCGCCCCCGCCTTCTTTTCCTGGCTCAGCCAAAACGCGCGCCTCGCCGTGCAGGTCTTTCTCGTCATCGGTGGTTTTCTCGCCGCCAAGGCGCTGGCGCCGAACGGCCGCCTGCAGTCCGCGGCGCCGCTCGCGCTGGTGGTCAAACGCTATCTCAAACTGATCATCCCCTACGCGGCGGCGGTACTCCTGAGCATCCTCTGCGCAGCCATTGCGCGCAGCCTGATGGACCACGACTCGATCCCCAATCCGCCGACCCTGCTACAGATGCTGGCGCATCTCGTGCTGCTGCAAAATATCCTTGACTTCGACTCGCTCTCCGCCGGTCTCTGGTACATCGCCATCGACTTCCAGCTTTTCTTGCTGCTGCTCGCCGTGCTCTGGCTGGCCCGCTCTGCCGGCTTGTCCATCCGCGGCGCGTCGATCGCCGGCATCGTTCTCGTCGCCGGCTTGGCCCTCGCTTCACTGCTCGGC
This sequence comes from uncultured beta proteobacterium, assembly GCA_903917505.1. Next base: position 4,379 of record CAIXAY010000205.1, read on the forward strand.
TTCAACCGTAACCCGCAGTGGGACATCTGGGGGCTTTACTTCTTCGGCGCCTACGCGCTTGGCGCGTTGATGTACTGGGCTACCCGGGCTGAACAGGAACCGCACGGCATGCTGCTCATCGCCGCCGCCGTCGTCGCGACCCTGATCGTCGATTTCCGCTCGCGCATCGCGCTGGCCCTGATCACCGCGCTGGCGCTCGGCGTCTCCCGCCGCTGGGGATTCATCGAGAGCTGGCCAGGAAGCAAGCTGCTGGCTTACCTCGGCAAGATTTCCTACTCGGTATTCCTCGTCCACTTCCCGGTCATTCTGGTGATCAACGCACTGATCACGAAGATCGCCCCGGCCAGCCCGGCCATTAATGCTGTCGGCATAGTGATCGCTTGGTCGGCCAGCGTCGCTGCCGGAGCCTTGTTCTATCGCTACGTCGAAAAGCGCAGCGGTCGCTGGCAGGCGCTGGCCGGGTCGCTCTTCGCGCGTCTCTCGCCGGCGCCCAGAACGAAGTCCTGACGCGCGCATCCTTGTCCTAGCTGCTCGTCCCTTTGGCGCAAGTTCGACCAAGGCCGGCAAGCGTCAGTGGGAAAACCCCACGCCGCAGCCGCCATTTCCAGGGCGGGAACAATTTGGCGCCGCCGTACTCATAGAAATTCCCGTCAAGTCGCCACAATTTATGAGCCGGATCTATTTTGGCCTGATGCAGCGATTCGCCCCGCGCGCTCTTGAACGCCAGCCGGAGATGGATATCCTGATGGTCGATACGGCGCAGAACGCGGAGTACCTGCGCGACGGAGAAGACGGCAGCCTGGCCATCGTTTATGACCTTGTCGTCAATGCGCTGCTGCGCCTGGCCCCGTCTTCCGGGAGGGCCCTGGATATTTGCTGCGGTTCGGCATCGCTGCTCTGTCGCGTGGCAAGCGCATTGCCCAATGTCGAATTTCTCGGCACCGATCTTTCCGCGAACATGCTGCAGTTTGCCGAAGCGCACCGGCAAAAGAACGGTCTGGCGAATCTCAGTTTTCAGCGCGCCGACATGTACCGCCTGACCGATGCGGTCAAACCCGGATTCGATCTCATTACCTAGCATTTCGCGATGCATCATGCCGCCGACGCCGATGCGGTAGTCAAAGTTCTCAATCAGATACCGAAGCTCCTGAATCCCGGCGGAACCTTCTTCGTCTTTGACATTAACCGGCCCAAGACCGGGCATCTGGCCGTGATGGCCGCCGATACCTTCAATCGCCGCCAGGGCGACTGGTATTATCAGGATAGTCTTGATTCCTACAAGGCCGGCTTCAGCTACGAAGAAGTCGAAGGAATCATCGCGCGCTCCGAACTGAAGTCGGTTCGCCACGTCCAGCCCCTGCTCAACAACCTGTTCCAGTGCTTCTATATTTCCAGCACCGACAATATCGTCTCGCATCGGGTGACCAGCCTGCGGCACCTATGGCAAAAGGCCGATTATTTCCTGCTCGAACTGTTATTCCCCGCACTGCCCCTGGCCAAAGGCGAAATCGTGCAGTGGGATTCGCATCGGCCACCGGCGCGCAAGCAGTCGAGCAAGATCAGGAATTCCGACGTCATCGAGATCCTCGAAATCGGCACCCGGGCGATGAGCGTATACAATATTCAGCCTTGGCGTTTTCGCATCGATGGCGACGAGATCCTCGTGCATTTCGTCCGCCACAAGAACTTCTATTTCAAGCTCGAAGGCGTCTATTACCTGATGATCGGACATCTGCTCGAAAACATCCGGGCTGGTGCGCGTTCGAAAGGCTATCGGGCCGAATACGAAATACTTACCGACGCCTTGAGCGTTGATGAGCCCTGTATGAAATTGCGGCTGACCGATGTGCA
>CAIXAY010000206.1 GCA_903917505.1 uncultured beta proteobacterium
GCTACACCATGGACATGCCCTTCCTGCTCGACGGCATCGGCATGGTCAGCGTCGCCCTGGGCTGCTTCGGCATCGCCGAGGTCCTGAGAAACCTCGACAGCGGCAGTCAGCTCACGCCGTTCAACGGCAAGATCAAACTCATGCCGACCTGGCCCGAGTTCAAGCGCATCATTCCCAGCGCCTTGCGCGGCAGTGCGATTGGCTCCTTCCTGGGGATCCTGCCCGGCGGCGGTCCGACGATCTCCCAGTTCGTCGCCTATGCCGTCGATAAGCGTTTTAGCAAATACAAGCATGAGATGGGCAAAGGTGCGATCGAGGGCGTGGCCGGGCAAGCCGCCGCCGACGAGGCGGCCGCGCGCACCAGCTTTATTCCCCTGATGAGCATCGGCATTCCGGAAAACGCGGTCATGGCCCTGATGATGGGGGCCTTCATCATCAAAGGCGTTCAGCCCGGCCCCAACATGATCGGCGATCACCCGGATCTGTTCTGGGGGCTGGTCGCCAGCATGTGGGTGGGCAACTGCTTTTTGCTCGTGCTCAACGTGCCCCTGGTGCGCTACTGGCTGTCGGTGTTCAAGATTTCCTTCAACGTGCTGTTTCCGTCGATTCTCTTTTTCTGCTGTGTCGGGACTTTCAGCATCAACGGCAACATCGAAGACATCTTCATTACCGCCGCCTTCGGCTTGTTCGGCTACATCTTCATGCGCCTGAAACTGGAGCCGGCGCCGCTCATGCTGGGCTTCATCCTGGGCCCGATGCTGGAGGAATATTTCCGGCGCGCCATGCTGATCAGCCGGGGGAGTCTCAGTGTCTTCATCACCCGCCCGATCAGCGCCACCTTGATTTCCCTGATCGCCCTGTTCATCGTCTGGCAGGTGCTGGCCTTTTTCTTGCAGGTGCGCAAAGCGAAGGCCAACCAGCCCGCCTGAACAGGCCGACGTGCCGACCGGCGAGCGCCGGCCGGTCAGCGTCTCATCGGCAGCGGTCTGCGGACCGGCGAAGGCCGACGTAGCGTCGGCCCCTAATGCGAATCAATCGGCGAACACGCCGGCCTTCTTGATGATCGGTCCCCACTTGTCGATTTCGGCCTTGAGATGCGCGCGCAAGGCCGCGGGCGTCGCGCGCTCCTGCGCGACCGGCTCGGAGCCCAGATCCAAAAAGCGCTGCTTGAGGGTAGCGTCGGTCAATGCCACCTGCAGGGCCTTGGACAGCTTGTCGATGATCGGCTGTGGCGTGCCCTTGGGCGCGTACATCGCGTGCCAGACCGAAACCGTGAAATTCGGCATCCCGGCTTCGCTCATGGTCGGCACGTCGGGCAGCGCGGCGAGCCGCTTGGGCATCGTCACGCCGTAAGCGACGATACTGCCACCCTTGATCTGCGCGGCGTTGTTGGTCGTCTGGTCGCACATGAAATCGACCTGGCCGCCGAGCAGGTCGTTCATCGCCGGCGCCGTTCCCTTGTAGGGGATGGTCGTGAATTCCGCGTTAAGCGCCGACATCAGCAGCATGCCGCACAGATGCGAAGCCGAGCCGATGCCGGCATTGGCGAGATTCAGCTTGTCCTTGTTGGCGACCGCGTAGGCCATGAATTCCTTGAGGTTTTTCGCCGGGAAATCCTTGCGCGCGACGAGTGCCATGGCGCCGTCGTTGATCAGGCCGATCGGTGCGAAATCGCCGATCGCATCGTAGGGGAGCTTGCGGTAGAGCGCCGGCGCCGTCGCGTGCCCGATATGATGTATGAATAGCGTGTAGCCGTCGGGCTTGGCCTGGGTCAGGCGCGTCGCGCCGATGGTCCCGCCGGCGCCGGCGATGTTCTCGACGATCAGTTGCTGCTTGAGCGTGGTGCTCATGGCCTGCGCCGTCAGTCGGGCAATGGTGTCCGACGGGCCGCCCGCGGCGAAGGGAACGATGATCGTGATGACTCTTGTCGGGTAATCCTGAGCCAGGGCCAGCGACGCCCCGCCCAGAATGAGAGAACACAGCAGCGACCGCAAAATTCTTTGAATCATGACACCCCCTCCGAGAATTGATCAAGCAAGAATATTCACTTGCCGGGCGCCGACCATCGACCGGTGCGCCTGGCCACCGCGCCATTCTCGCCTCTTCGCGGGCAAGTCAAGCAGGACGCGAACCGGACCAGTCTACTCCTCTAGCAGGCTGCGCAACATCCACGCCGTCTTTTATGTATCTCGAGGCGCTTGGTGAGCGGAGCCCCCAAGGCGGCCGACCAGATGAAACTGAACAGCCGCCAGGGTGGGACACGCCCAGGGTGAGTCCTTCAGTTACTTGTTGGCCAGTTGATCGCCGTGTTTTTGCTTTAGCGTTGCCAGCAAGTGCATGACTTCCAGGCGGCGTCCGATATCGGCGTCTTCACGGCCGGGGCGCGCGGGCGCAGCCAGCGCGCGCTGCAAGTGCTCGGCCGCGTTGACGTAGTCGCCCTGATCGGCGAGCAGATCGGCGTAGAAGAAATTGGGATCGATGCCGTTCGGATTGATGGCCAGCGCCTTTTCAAAATAGTCGCGCGCTTTCTTCTTGTCACCGAATCCGATCGGCCAGCCCGGAACCTTGGCGTAGAGACTGCCCAGTGAGTTGTAGATCGAACCGTCCAGCGCGGTCGGATTGATCTTTTCAGCGGCCAGCAGATGCTCGCGCGCTTCCTTGACCTTGCCCAGCGCGCCAAGCCCGCCTTCGGCCCTGGCCGCGCTGGCCAGGACGATGGCCTGCCAGATCAGCGGTTCGGCGCGGTCGGGATAGGACTGCGACAGCTGCTGCGCATCGGCAATCAGGGTGCGAAATGCCGCTTCCTTTTCGCTGTCCGGCGTCTGGTAGGAGATCTTCGCCCAGCGGTGGCCGAGGTCGGCGATCGATTCTTCGAGAGCCGGCTGGGCGGCGTAGCCGGCGACATTCAGCGCAACAAGCAGAAACAGGGCAACGATGGATTTTCTTAACATGGTCTACTCCGGAAATTAGCGGGAATTTTCGCTGGCAAAGGGACGCATCAGGTCGAGCTGTTTCATCAGCGACTGATCGACCAGGCGCGGCAGTATCGAATTGATGCGCACGAACAGTTTCTCCGGCCAGCCGAGGTAGCGGTCGTGGCCATCCTGCTCGATGCTGGCGATGACGCTGGCGGCGACGCTTTCCGGCTCGTCCTGATTCATCTTCAGGGCATTCGCCATGCGCGTGACGACGCTGCGATTGAAGGCGGTTCGCGTGAAGCGCGGCGCCACGTAGGTGACACCGACGCCGCTGCCTTTCAACTCGCGCCGCAAGGCTTCGGAAAAGCCGCGCAAGGCAAACTTGCTGGCCGAGTAGGAGGCGAAGCACGGAAAGCCGATCGAGCCGAAGATCGAACCGACGTTCACGATCTGCCCCTTGCCCCTGGCCAGCATGTGCGGCAGAACGGCATTGGCCAGGGCGATTGGCGCGATGGTGTTGACGTTGAACAAGGCAGCCGTATCGGCCGCGCTTTCCTCGGCGAAAAAGCCGAAGTTCTGGACGCCGGCGCAATTGATCAGGATGTCGATCGATCCGGCCTGCGCGATGGCCCGATCGACGAGCGTAGCCGGCCCGCCGGGCACGGCGAGGTCGCCGACCAGCGGCAGCACCTTGCCGCCCATTTGCCGCAGCTCGTCGACAACAGCGTCGAGCTTTTCGCTGTCGCGGTTGACCAGGATCAGGGACGCGCCGCGCCGGGCGAGCTGGCGCGCGATGGCGCCACCGATGCCGCCGCTGGCGCCGGTGACCAGGACCGAACTTCCGGAAAGTTTCATGCGTGCTCCTCGAGGTTGATGCCGCGCAGGACGTTGCCGTAGAGGCGGAAGAAAGTTTTCGCGCATTGCACGACCGCATCGCGGTCATCCTGTTGATCGAACTGGTTAACGAGTTTCTCGAAATCACCGAGATGGGTGATATCGAGCGCACCGTGGCTGGCGAGGTAGCTGAACGCCGATGACGGCAGCTTGAGGGCCTCTTGCAGGACGCCCGCGACGTTCGTCGCGAGGCTGACGCTCGTTCCCTCGAGCACATAGACCATGCCGAAGAAACCGACCGGATTGCGCCGCATGACTTGGTCATAAGCGTAGGCGACCATCAGATCGGTATCGAAGTCGGGCTGGCTGCGCCTGACGGCGTCGGCGTCGCCGCCTGCCGCTTTGATGTCGTTGAGAATCCATTCATGGTGGCCGATTTCTTCCTCGATGTAATGGGCGACGGCGCTGCGCAGCCATTCCTGATGGTCGGGCAGGCGCGCGCCGCAGGCCATCAGCAGCGGCACCGTATGCTTGACGTGGTGGAAAGCGCGGGCGAGAAAATTCAGGTAGTGACTGCGCGTGACCCGTCCCGACAGCGCCGCCGTGATCAGCGGGCTGGCCAGCAGGCCGGCCCTGTCGGCGGCGGTTGCCTGTTGCAGATGCTGGTAAAAATTCATCAGATTCCTGTTCGCTTAGGGGTTTTGATACAAGGCGTCGATGCGTGCGGCGTATTTGCCGAAAATTTCCGGTCGCCGCAGCCTGCCGTTGGCGGTCGACATCCCGTTGATCGGCGTGAAGGGCTCGGCAGCCGTGATCCAGGCGCGCACCTGGGCATAGTCGGGCAAGCGGCGATTGGCCCTGTCCAGCGCGGCCTCGATGGCGGCGGGCGTCGTCGAAGCCTGCGGCACGATCACCGCGCTATTGAACGGCCGCGCTTCGCCGAAGATCGCGGCCTGGGCGATGCCGGCCTGCGAGGTCAACTCGCTTTCGACCCACTCCGGCGCGACATTGCGGCCGAAGGAGGTGATGAAGATGTTCTTCTTGCGGCCGGTGAGGAAGAGGTAGCCGTCGCGATCGAGGTAACCGAGGTCGCCGGTGGCGATGACGTCCTCGCCGTCCGGCATCGCGCGATCGCCCAGATAGCCGTGCCAGCGCACGCGCCGAATCAGGATTTCGCCATCGTCGGCAAAGCTGATGCGGACATGCGGCAGGGGCCGGCCAACGCTGCCGGCGCGATTTTGCCCCGGGCGATTGACGGCGACCACGGACGCACATTCCGACAGGCCGTAGCCTTCATAGGCGGGCAGGCCGAGCGCTCCGGCCTGTTCCAGCAGGGACTTGCCGAGCGGCGCACCGCCGACCGCCAGGTAACGCAAATCGGCCGGCATCGGCACGCCGGCGCGGCCGCAACTCACCATCGCCTGCAGCATCTGGGGAACCATGATGGCTGTGCTGGCCCGCCAGTCGCGCAGCGCGGCGATCATGCGCCCGGCGTCGAGCCCGGAACTGCCGGCAAGGCCGACCGCGGCCAGCCGCGGCAGACAAACCGTCGCGCCGGCCAGCAAGGGCGTGTAAATGCCGGCGACATTTTCGAGCAAGGTGGCCAGAGGCAACAGGCAAAGATGCCTGTCGTCACGGCTGGCCGCGCTGGCCACTCCGAGCGATGCGGCGACGGTTTCCAGCGTTTCGCGTCCCAGGCAGACCCCTTTGGGTTCGCCGGTCGTGCCCGAGGTAAAGGTCACCTTCAGCGTGTCTGCCGGCAGCGCTATGCCTTTGGCATCCGGCAGGCGAAAGCGATGCAACTGGCCGTAAAACGCCCGGGCCGACAAGTCCGCCTGCGGCCATGCAGCCCGGAGACGCTCGGGCTGATCGGTCAGGACCAGATCGACGCCGGCGCTGCCGAGCACGTGGGCAATTTGCGCGGAGGAAAAGAACAGCGGCAGGGGAATGCTTGGAATCGCGGCCAAATGCGCGGCCAGATCGGCCAGCGCCCAGGCGACTCCATTGTCGGCGAGAATGGCGATGACGCGCGGCCGGTCTTCTTGCAGGCGCTCGGCCAGGCGCTCGATCTCGCCCCGCAGATCACCGTAGCTCAGGCTGACGGTTTCGTCCTGCAGCGCCACCTTGCGCGGATTGCCGGCGGCATGGCGTCGCACGGCCGCGATGATCCCGCTCATCGGTACGGCCCCGATTCAAGTCGCATTGCCGCTTCCCGGCCGCGCAGCGCCCGGTAGCCCTCGCGAACGGAGCCGGCGAGAACCCGCGGCGCATGCTCGTAATAGCTTCCCCAGGCCGCCCGCTCTTCCGGTGGCAGGCGATCGATCGTTGCCGCCTGGATGTCGACCGGCGCGAGTCCGAGGCGGGAAAACGCGTTGCGCAAGGCGGTGGTGCCGGTAAACACAACCCACTCGAAACCTTCGCGATGGAGGCGTTCATTAAGCAAGCCGATCATGACGCGCACGGCACCGGGAAAGGCTCCCGAAAAATGACCGACTTCGACGATGGCCCGACGCTCTACCCGGGTTCCGACGTGACCGGCAATGATTCTGTCGATCGGCGCGTCGAGATACTGTTCGAGAAACAGCTTGCGGTTGCCCGAGCGCAAGCCGAAAGCGCCGCAGATCTCGCCCTCTCGGTTGCTCAAGCTGAACAGGCGCGGCATGAAGGCTTCGACACGCGAGCCGAAACTCTCGGCGAAATGCTGGCCGATGAATGCTTCGACGGCGGCACGCTTGCCGCCGACATGTTCGATGAGTTCAAAATCCGTGTTCTCGGTCGGCAGCACGGTCGCGGCGACTTCCCTGAACGATGTCTTGCGGTCGATGCCGGCGAGCAAGGCGCGCAGCGTGGCGCGGACTTCAAGCGGGGGAAGCAGAGCGGCGGATACGGTAGGCATTGTGTTCCTTTGCGGTTGTTGTGGCCCAAGCCACAGGACAGACTGCAAGGGAATCGCAATATCAATGCCAGCTTTTAAGCACCGCCGAATTTGATTTACAACGCGTTGATTTCGTTATCAAAGGATCGAACGATTGGCGTCCGTGTAAGCCCTGCGGCGGGACACACGCGGGCGCCCCTGCAAGACCTGTCCACCAAAGTTGCAGTCCTCGACTACCTGGCGCAGCCGGGCAGGTCGCCGACGATCAGGGCGACATCGACCCGGTGATCGGGAAGGCAGGTCGACACGTAGCCGATGGCGCCCGGCGTCGAGGTCACAAAAAGAATGACCGCTTCTTCGGAGGCCAGGACGTAGGGCGGCAATACGCCATGGAAGTACATCTCCCGCCAGTAGTCCTCCATGGCTTCCGGAGAATGTCCGAGAATGCTTTGCGAGAAGGCGCGGCGCAGCGGATGGGTCGGCGGCAAATTGACGGGCTGGATGCGCGTTCCGTCGCTCCAGTAATTTTGCTTGCGCCGGAATATCAATGAGACGGATTCGGAAGTCAGGCGATGATCCGCGACGCCCGGCGCGGTGATGACGGCGAACGGACGCTCGGCTGCCCACGCGCGCGGCGAGGCCAGCGCAAGCGAAAGCAGCACCGGCACCAGCAGGGATAGCATCTTCGCCGGGCGACGCATCAGAAGAGAATGCTGAGTGAGGACATGAAGCCTTCAGGGGCGCCGACGCTGTTGTGCTTGCCGCTGATCCATTCGGCCTTGAGCACGATCGCCGGCGTAATCCGGTAATTGAGGCCGGTGACCAGCAACTGCGTCGCCATGGGCTCCTGCGCTTTGCGATAGGTTTCATAGCGGCCGACCGCGTACAGTTTTTCGGACAGCGGCGCGACGACTTGCACGAATGCGCCTTTTTCGTCCCAGGAGCTGCCGTTATCCGAAAAGCGATAGTCGCCTTCGGCACTGAGCTCGTAGCGATTGCGTGTCCAGAAAAAGTCCATTCCGGCCAACTGTTTTTTCTCACCGGTATCGTGTTTCTGCGCGAAGGAAGCGTAAGAGAAACCGAGCTGTGCGTCGCTCGTCAGGGGAAACGCGAGGTGCGCTCCGATGACCTCGTCGAACGGGTCCTGGGCGGGATTGGGACGCAACTCATTTCCCCGCGATGCATACAGGGAGTACTCGACCCCTGTGTGCACGGCATCCAGGGTTCCATTGACCATCAACCCCGTCACGTTGGTCGGAAAAATCTGCGTGGTAATCAGCGGCCGCGATGAAGTCCACACCAGCGGCGTGGCGTGAATGAGGTTCCAGCGGCCAATCGGCGTGAGGAATTTGCCGGCGCGAATCGTGGCCGTATCGGTCAGCGCGTAATCGAAGTAGAAGCGCTCCAGCGCCAGATAATGATCCTGCGCGTCCGGATCGAGCGAGCGGTTGGGCGGTTCAGTCTCGTAGTCGAACTCGGAGAAGAATTTCCAACGCCCTTCGCCCTGCCACCAGACGAAAAGGCTCAGGTTGTCGAGCCCGGCTCGCGCCGTGGAATCGCGCAGATTGTCATAGCCGGCCGTGGCATATCCGCCGAGAGAAATTCCGGTATCCGCGACCCGGAATCCTTGCCCGAGACGGTAGTTGATATCGGAAGACTGGTTCTCGTCGGCCAATGCCTGCGATGCCACCAGCATCGAACTGACGAGCAGCAGCGAGCACGCGGCAGATGCGAGAGGACAGCACAACTTCTGCGCCATACGGCGCGGTCGGGTAACATTGGACGGAACGATCAACGGTTCTTCGCATACTGGTCGCATTTCGGCCTCATCCACGACGTTCCCGACCTTCATTCGGATATCATTCCCCAGTGACCATACGCAAGACGCTTCTCATCGCATTTCTCGGCGTCGGCCTGCTGCCTGCCCTGCTGCTCGCCAGCCTGGCTTTTGTCAAGGCGCGCCAGGCGGTGCAGGCCGAAATCGAGCGCAATCTTACCATCCAGGCCGCCGGCGTCGCCGCGGATATCGACAAGATGATGTTCGAGCGCCTGCAGAACGCCGCCACCTGGAGCCATCTGGACATCATGCAGGACATGCAGGTTCGCGACGTGGACAAGCGCCTGTCCCACTTCCTCGCCGACTTGCATTCGGGATACAAGGGGGTGTACCTCAATCTGCTGTGCGTCGACCGGGAGGGCCGGATCGTCAGCAGCAGCGACGCGATCCAGGTTGGCCAGCACGCGCCAAGCAAACCGGTCTGGCTCAGCGCGTCGCTTTCGGGAGCGGCCGTCGAGCTCGAATCGCCGAGCGAAGAGCGTGGCGGCGTCCTGGTCATGCGCGTTCCGGTGCTCTCATCCTTCACTGGCGGAACGCTCGGCCAATTGCAGTTGAACCTCGACTGGACGGAGATCTACGACGTCCTCGACCAGGCTGCCAGCGGGGCTTCGCGTTCGCTCGCTATTCTCGACGAGGAAGGCCGCCTGATCGCAGCGACCGGGGATCTGCGCAAGCGCGGCCTGTTGCTCGGGCATGAGCTGGCCGATTGGCGAAATATGGCGGCGGGAAGGACAGTGTCGGTGCGAGCGGGGGTCCCACTGCTCGATTCCGACGTCATCGTCGGCGCGGCAACGTCGCACGGCTACGCCAATTTTTCCGGTTTCGGCTGGACGACGCTGATCATTGCCCCGGTCGATCAGGCGCTCGAACCCGTCCATCGCATGGCCATCATCTTTATTGGCCTGCTCGCGCTGATCATGATCCTGACCTTTCCCGCCGCCAGCTGGGTCAGCCGCAGAATCGCCCGCCCGATCACCGCGCTGACGCGCTTCACGCGCGGCTACATGCGCAACAAGGTCTTGCAGGCACCGCCGGCCGCCGAAGGCGGCGAGGTGGGCCAATTGACCGAGTCCTTCGTCCAGATGGTCAGGGACATCGACCAGTCGCAGCAGAATCTGGTGCGCGCGTCGAAACTGGCCGTCGTCGGAGAAATGTCGTCGGTGATTGCGCACGAGGTCAGGACGCCGCTCGGCATCTTGCGTTCGTCGGCGCAGATGCTGCAACGCGAAGCGGGCATCAGCGAGGAGGGACGCGAACTCGTCGGTTTCATCGACAGCGAGACCGAGCGGCTCAATCGCCTGGTATCGGCCATGCTCGACACCGCGAGACCGCGCGCGCCCTCGTACGGCGAAGTAGACCTGCATGCGCTGATCGAGAAGAGCGTCGCCATGCTCGGCGGCCAAATCCAGAAGAAACAGGTCGCCGTCGTTCAGACCTTCCGCGCGGCCAATCCGCGGGTCGAGTGCGACGAGGAACAGATGACGCAGGTCCTCCTCAACCTGCTGATGAACGGCTTGCAAATACTCGACCACGGGGGCCGCATCGAAATGTCCACCGCCGGCGACGAACAGACCTTTATCATCGAAATCGCCGACGACGGGCCGGGCATCGATCCCGCGGAAAGGACCAAGGTCTTCGAGGCGTTCTTCTTCAAGCGCGAAGGCGGGATCGGCCTGGGACTGGCCATCGTGCAGCAAATTGTCAGTTCGCACGGCGGCGATATCGAAGCCGCCGGCAGCGATCTTGGCGGCGCGCTGTTCCGCATCCGTCTACCGCGCAAACAATCAGGTGAGCTATGAAAGACAGACAAATTCTAGTCGTGGACGACGAAGCGAAGATGCGGCGCGTCCTTGAAATCATGTTGCAAAAAATGGGACACCGCGTTCTCAGTGCCGAAAACGGCCGCGAGGCGCTCGCCATCTTCCAGGCCAAGCAGGTTGACCTCGTCATCACCGATCTGCGCATGCCCGAAATGGACGGTATCGCGCTGCTGACCAGCCTGCGGGCGCAGCAGTCGGACGTTCCGGTCGTGGTGATCACCGCACACGGCACGATAGAAACCGCCGTGACGGCGATGAAACACGGCGCCTGCGATTACATCCTCAGGCCGTTCGATATCGAGGTCCTGGAACTGGCCGTTAACAAGGCGCTCAGCGGTGCCGAGGTGGTGCGCCAGAACTCCTTCCTCAAGCAGGAAATCAGTCGCGGTTGGAATGCTTTCATCGGCACCAGCCAGGCGATGCAGACGGTGTACGACCTGATCCAGCGCGTCGGGCCGAGCAAGGCGTCGGTGCTGATCACCGGCGAAACGGGCACCGGCAAGGAACTCGCGGCACGGGCCATTCACGACGCTTCGCCGCGCCGGGACAATCTCTTCGTTCCGATCAATTGCGCGGCGATTCCGGCCGACATTCTGGAGAGCGAACTGTTCGGTTATGAAAAAGGCGCGTTCACCGGAGCGCTCAAGGAGCGCATCGGGAAATTCGAACTGGCCGACGGCGGCACGATCTTCCTCGACGAAATAACCGAAATGCCTTTGGCATTGCAGGCGAAGCTGCTGCGCGTGCTCCAGGAAAACACCATCGAACGCCTCGGAGGAAACCGCGTCGTCAAGCTCGATATCCGGGTCATCGCCGCCACCAATCGCGACCCGCTCGCCGGCGTGCGCGACGGCAAGCTGCGCGAAGACCTCTACTACCGGATCAACGTCTTCTCGATCGAACTGCCGCCCTTGCGCGAGCGGACTGACGACATCGCCGGCCTGGTCGAACACTTCATTGCCAAGCTCGGCCACGCCACTGCGCATACCCGGCTGACTGCGCGGGCGCTCGAAGGACTTCTCGCCTATCCCTGGCCGGGCAACGTCCGGGAACTCGAGAACATGGTCGAAAGAGCCCTGATTTTGAGCGGTGGGGAGCCACTGGACGAACAGCATTTCCTGCTGCAAGCACGGCCCGGCGACACGCGGCCGGTGCCGTCGGCATTGCCGGCCGAAAGCCCCAAGGCCCCGGCGGCCTTGAACCAGGCGGTCGAGGATCTCGAGGCGCGCCTGATCGACGACGCATTGGCCCAGGCCCAGGGCAACAAGGCCAAGGCCGCGGCACTGCTCGACATCAGCGAAAGAACCCTGTGGTACAAGCTGAAGAAGTTGCGCCCCGACCAGGATCCTTCCTGAGCGAGCGCCCACAGGGCAGAAATCGCTGCAAGATTTGTTAACGAGACTTGCACGCCGCGCGGCGCAGCGGCCCTTGGCCTGACGCCGCCGTATCTGTATTCCCCCAATGAAATCAAGGTGCTGACAAGGCATGCCGACAGTGGCATCGCTCTTGCTCATAGCGCTTGGGCGTTCCGCCCGACACATGTCGACTCAACGATTCACTTTCAGGACGATCAGATGAAATTTCAACAATTGGCTCCGCTCGCATTATTCGCCCTGGCTTCAAGCGCCTTCGCCGATGGCTTTTACGGACTGGGCGAAGTCACCCATTCGCAGACCTCGCTCGACAAGAACTACTTCAACGATGCCCTGACCGCGCATGGTGCGACCGGCCTCAGCAGCAGCGACAGCGGCAGCGGCAACCAATGGCGCCTGCAAGGCGGCTATCGCTTTAACGAATACCTGGCGGCCGAAGCCGGGTATATCGATTTCGGCAAAGCCAAATACAGCGCCAGCTATGCCGGCGGTGCTGCCAGCGGTTCATTGAAAGCGGGCGGCGTCGATCTGGCGGCGCTGGTATCGATGCCCTTGAACGACCGCTTTTCGGTCTTCGGCAAGGCCGGCGTGGTGTTTGCGGACGTCAAGTCCAGCCTGTCGGCCGGGGCCCCCGCGAGCCTGGCCAGCGGCGACACCTCGAAAAACGTCGTCCGCCCCTTGCTGGGCCTGGGCGCGGACTACAAGCTAAGCGAGAAGGTGGATCTTCGTACCGAGTTCGATCGCGTCAGCGGTCTTGGCGATTCAGGCAAGACCGGAAAAATGGATAGCAACATGATCTCGATGGGGGTTATCTACAAATTCTGAGCGCCCGCGCTCAATGACCGCGCCCGACCGGCTAGCGTGTTTCGACGCGGTAGGCGGCGGATCGCGCGTGCGCGCTCAGGCCCTCGCCTTCGGCCAGCGTAGACGCGATACGCCCCAGCGTCTTCGCCGCCGCCGGAGAAGCATGGATCAGGCTGCTGCGCTTCTGGAAGTCATAGACGCCGAGCGGCGACGAGAAGCGCGCGCTGCCCGAAGTGGGCAGCACGTGGTTCGGCCCGGCGCAGTAATCGCCGAGCGCTTCGCAGGTATGCGCGCCGATGAAGATGGCGCCGGCATTTTGTATCTTGTCCACCCAGCGCTCGGCATCGACGAGCGACAACTCAAGGTGTTCGGGGGCGATGCGATTGGCGATTGTGCATGCTTCGTCGAGGTCGCGCACCTCGATCAGGGCGCCGCGATCTTGCAGCGAGGCCTCGATCACCGCGCGGCGCGGCATGGCCGGCAGCAACTTGTCCATCGCTTGCGCGACGCGTTCGAGGTAGGCCGCGTCGGGGCAGAGCAGTATCGATTGCGCGACCTCATCGTGTTCGGCCTGCGAGAAGAGATCCATCGCCACCCAGTCGGGATCGGTCGTGCCGTCGCAGATCACGAGAATTTCCGACGGCCCGGCGATCATGTCGATGCCGACGACGCCGAAGACGCGGCGCTTGGCCGCCGCCACATAGGCGTTGCCCGGCCCGACGATCTTGTCCACGCGCGGCACGCTTGGCGTGCCGTAAGCCAGCGCGCCGACGGCCTGTGCGCCGCCGATGCAGAAGACGCGGTCTACGCCGGCCAGCGCCGCGGCGGCCATAACGAGTGCATTGCGCTCGCCGCCCGGCGTCGGCACGACCATGACCAGTTCGCCGACCCCGGCGACCTTGGCCGGAATCGCGTTCATCAGCACCGACGAAGGATAGGCGGCCTTGCCGCCCGGAACGTAGAGGCCGGCACGAGCCAGCGGCGTCACTTTCTGGCCGAGCAGGACGCCGTCTTCTTCATACTGCCAGCTCTGCTGGAGCTGGTGCTCGTGATAGCGCCGCACGCGCTGCGCGGCGATTTCGAGTGCTTCGCGCTGCAGCGCCGGCAAGCCGGCGAGGGCCTGCTGCAAGGTGGTGGCGGGGATCTCGAGCTCGGCGGCCGATTGAATGTCCAGCCGGTCGAAACGCCGCGTGTATTCAATCAGCGCAGCATCGCCGCGGGCCTTGAC
>CAIXAY010000207.1 GCA_903917505.1 uncultured beta proteobacterium
GGTCGTAGGCGGCGCGCTTTTCCGCATCGGAGAGGACGGTGTAGGCCTCGTTGATCTCCTTCATCCGCGCTTCGGCGTCGGGCTCCTTCGAGATATCCGGGTGGTATTTTCGCGCCAGCTTGCGAAAAGACTTCTTGATGTTGTCCGCCGTCTCGTCGCGACCGACGCCGAGTATCTGGTAGTAATCCTTGAACTGCATCGCGTACCCCGCTACGAATCCGCCGGCAGGCTTCTTACAGAATATATGGCGTCATGCCGCCGACTTCAAGTTGTCGGCACACGATGCGCGCGCCGATGTCATTGGAAGGACGGCTTTGCCGCAGCTATTATGAAAGCGAGTGCGCCCGAACGCACGATGAGGGAGGCTTGACGATGAAGCGCCGCATGCACGCCATGCTGCTCGACCGGCCCGGAATTCCCCTGCGCCTGGTCGACTTGCCGGTGCCGCAACCGGGCAGCGGCGAGCTGCTGATCGCCGTCGAAGCCTGCGGCGTCTGCCGCACCGATTTGCACCTCGTCGACGGCGAGTTGCCGCAATCGCGTATCCCGGTCATTCCCGGCCATGAAATCGTCGGTCGGGTGGCGCTGCTCGGCGACGGCGTTTGCGGCTTCGCGCCGGGCCAGCGTGTCGGCGTGCCCTGGCTCGGCTGGACCTGCGGCCAATGCCGCTTCTGCCTCGCCGGCCGCGAAAATCTGTGCGACTCGGCGCGCTTCACCGGTTACCAGATCAACGGCGGCTACGCCGAATTCGCCGTGGCCGACGCGCGCTACTGCTTTGCCCTGCCCGACGGCGACGCGGCATCGTTGGCGCCGCTCCTGTGCGCCGGCCTGATCGGCTACCGTGCCCTGCGCCTGGCCGGCGACGCGCGCCGGATCGGCATTTACGGCTTTGGCGCCGCCGCGCACATCGTCGCGCAGCTGGCGCAGTACGAGGGGCGCGAGATCTGTGCCTTTACGCGTCCCGGCGACAGCGCCGCACAGCGCTTCGCGCTCGGGCTGGGCGCGGCCTGGGCCGGCGGCGCCGATGAAGCGCCGCCGCAAGGCCTCGACGCCGCGCTGATTTTCGCGCCGGTCGGGGCGCTGGTGCCGGCCGCCTTGCGGCATGTCGACAAGGGCGGCTGCGTGGTCTGCGCCGGCATCCACATGAGCGACATCCCCGCTTTCCCTTATGCCGACCTGTGGGGCGAGCGCGTGGTCCGTTCGGTCGCCAACCTGACGCGCCGCGACGGCAGCGAATTTTTCGAATTGGCGGCGAAGATTCGAGTGCAGACCACGATCCAGCGCTTTGCGCTGGCGCAGGCCAATGAGGCGCTGGCCCGCTTGCGCAGCGGTCAGATCGAGGGTGCGGCGGTGTTGACGATGGGGCGCGGCGATTGAAGGTCCGGCGTCGCGGCCGCGGCGCAGAAACGCTCGCCGTCGCGCCTGCCGAGGTCGAATGTCGATTGCACCGCCGACGCGTTGGTGTAATCCCAGGCGGCGGCTGGGATCGCTTGCGAAGGCTGCACGTAGACGCGTCCGGGCAGCGACGGCAGCGCCGGGAAGCGGCGGGTGAGCAGCACCAGCGTGCGGCCGGGCGCCGCGTCAAGGCCCTCGGTCGGCACGTTGCTGAAGAAGCCGCCGTCGAGCAGGTAGATGCCGTTGCGCATGGCCTGCGGCGTAAGCGGCGGAACGCATGACGAGGCGATGATCAGGTCGGCGAGCGCAGCCGGCGTCGCGCACTCGCGCACCGGAATGAACAGCGGCCGGAAGCCGATGCGGCTGCCGCTTGACGAATGCACCGACACGCTGCCCCATTCTTCGATTTCGCCGGCGATCACGCCGAGCAGCGCGGCGATTCCGGGCGGCGCCCAGTTCGGCGGGCAGGCCACGAGAATGCTGATCTCGGGCCCGCGCTGCAAGCGCAGCAAGGCCGGCTCGTCGATGCTGGCGAGTATCGTCGCGCGGTACATGTCGCCGTGCGGGAAGAGCGGCTCATCGCGCAGCAGATTGCCCAGACAGAAATTGCTGTCGTTGGTGGCCAGCGCTTCCTTGAAGTACGCAAAGCCGGCGTCGAAATTGCCCGAGAACAGCGTGCAGGCAATCGCCGATCCGGCGCTGACCGCGGTCACGCGCTTGGGCGCGAGGTCCAGTGCCGGCGCTGCGACGGACCAGAAACCGGCCTGCCAGAAACAGCGGTTGCCGCCACCGGCAAAAACGACGTTTTCGTAGTCCGCCGGCGGCGCAGGAATGCCTGCCGCCTGTTTGCCGACCACGCCCTCGCTGCGCAATGAAGTCATCCGCACTCCCGTTCGCCAACGCATCGGATCGCACGATGACATGCCAATTGTCATGCCCTTGCCTCAGCTTAGCCCATCGTCATCGACATACCCAGTATTTTGTCCGCTCGCGCTCCGGGGCGGGAGCGGCGTATCGGCAAAAATTCAATCGACATTGACGCTCTTGCCGACGATTTTGGCGGACCAGGGTTCCATCGCCTGCCGGGCCGCATCGTCGACGCTTTCGAGAAATACGAAGGCGAGCTTTTGCTTCGCTTCTGCCGGAACGTCGTCAAGATCCCTGCGGTTTCTGGCCGGCAGCATGACCCGCGAGACTCCGGCGCGCATCGCCGCGAGCACCTTCTCCTTGATGCCGCCGAC
>CAIXAY010000208.1 GCA_903917505.1 uncultured beta proteobacterium
ATCATGCAGGCCCTCGTCGTCGCCATGTACATTTTCTCCGGGATCTCGGGGTCGAAGATTGCCGACGTCGCCGCGGTCGGCACGACGCTCAAGGGCATGCTCAAGGAGCAGGGCTACGAGGCGGGCGAGAGCGGCGCGGTGCTGGCGGCGGCCGGGATCATGGGCGAGACCATTCCGCCGAGCCTGGTGATGATGGTGCTGGCCTCGATCACGACGCTGTCGGTGGCGACCTTCTTCGTGGCCGGCGTGGTGCCGGCGGCGCTGCTCGGCGGCTGCATCATGCTCATCGTCTATTACCGGGCGCGCAAATTCGACTGGCCGCGCTGCGCGCCGACTACCGGGCTCGAGCGGATCAAGATCACCGCCCGTGCCTTCCCGGCGCTGCTCGTTCCCGTCTTCCTGATCGTCGGCATCGTCGGCGGCCTGGCGACGACGACCGAGGTGTCCTCGCTGGCGGTGGTCTATGCGCTGATCGTCGCGATCATCTTCTATCACGGCATGAACTTCCGGGTTTTCATGAAGACTATGGCCGACTCGGCCAGCATGGCCGGGATGGTGCTGTTCATGGTCAGCGCCGGCGCGGCGTTCTCGTGGACGCTGGCGGTGAGCGGGCTGCACGAAGTGATCTCGGGCTTCCTCGATACCCTGGGCGGATCGGCGGGCGCCTTCATGGCTTTCTCGATCGTGCTGATGGTGGTCATGGGCTCGATCCTCGAGGGCATGCCCTCGCTCCTGATCTTCGGGCCGATGCTGCTGCAGATGACGACCCAGTACGGGATCGTCCCGATGCACTTCGGCATCGTCATCATCATCGCCATGGGCATCGGCACCTTCATCCCGCCGTTCGGCGTTTGCTACTTCGTGACCTGCTCGGTGATGGACACGACGGTGGAGAAGGTGACGCCCCGTTTTCTCCCCTATCTGGCCGTGCTGGCCGTCGGCCTGATCGTCATCGCCATCTTCCCGTCGATCAGCCTGGTGCTGCCGAATGCGTTCAATCTCAAGTAGGTATCGCCGTCGAATTTGAAGGTCTATGATATGTAGTCGTCGCTGAAGTTGGTTTCCAAAAAAGTCAGTTTAATCCAGGAGGCAATGCTATGAAGCAGTCGCTCAACTTGATATCCGCGGTGGTCATGACCACCTTCCTGTTCTCCGCCGGTGCCTCGGCGCAGAGCAAGATCACTCTGAAACTCGCGCACTCGGACTCGAACGATTTGACCCTTTCGCGCAAGGCCGTGATGGCCGACGTGTTTGCCAAGGAAGTCAATGCCAAGAGCAACGGGCAGATCAACGTCCAGGTTTTCGGCGCCGGCGCGCTGGGCGGCGAACGCGATCTCATCGAAGGCGTGAAGAACGGCTTCATCCAGGCCGGGCTGGCGTCCGGCGTCATGGCCAACTTCTATCCGAACGCCATGGTCACGGACATCCCCTACCTGTTCGCGTCGAACGACATTGCCGATCGCGTCCTGGACGGTCCCTTCGGGCAGAAATTTGCCGCCGACTTCCTGGCGAAATCCGGCATGCGCAACCTGTGCTTCGGCGAAGTCGGCTTTCGCCACTTCACCAGCGGCAAGGCGCCGATCCGCTCGCCGAAGGACCTTAACGGCTTGAAGATCCGGGTCATGGAAACGCCGCTCTATGTCACCGAGATGAAATCGCTCGGCGCGCAGCCGACGCCCGTGCCGTGGCCGGAGACTTACACCGCGCTGCAAACCGGCGTGGTCGATGGACACGAGAACGTCATCCCGTCGATCGTCTTCGCGAAGATCTACGAAGTGCAGAAGAACGTGACCCTGGACGGTCACAACTACGGTGTCGACTGGTTCGCCATCAACGAGAAGTTCTTCCAGGGCTTGTCGGCTGACCTGCAGAAG
>CAIXAY010000209.1 GCA_903917505.1 uncultured beta proteobacterium
CGGTGTTCGATGACCCGCGTCAGGGCGTCCTGCGGTTTCATTGGGCGTGTTCCTCAAGAAAGTTGTTCAGCATGTCGTGGCCGCGCTCGGTGAGTATCGATTCGGGGTGGAACTGCACGCCTTCGACGGCCAAGGTCTTGTGGCGCAGGCCCATGATCTCGCCGTCATCGGTCCACGCCGTGACCTGCAATTCGGCGGGCAGCGAAGCGCGTTCGACCGCCAGCGAATGGTAGCGCGTGCAGGCCACCGGGTTGGGCAGGCCGCGAAACAGCCCGATGCCTTCATGCCGTATCGGCGAGACCTTGCCGTGCATCAGGCGTCGGGCATGGACGACGCGGCCGCCGAAAGCTTCGCCGATCGCCTGGTGGCCGAGGCAGACGCCGAGCAGCGGGATCTTGCCGGAAAATTCCCGGATCGCGGCGAGCGAAATCCCGGCCTGCGCCGGCGTCCCGGGGCCGGGCGAAACCACCAGATAGTCGGGATTGAGCGCAGCAATTCCGGCAAGGGTGATCGCATCGTTGCGGAACACCTTCACCTCCTGCCCCAACTCGCCGAAGTACTGGACGATGTTGTAAGTGAAGGAGTCGTAGTTGTCGATCATGAGCAGCATAGTTGATCCTTGAGCATAATGTTTTGCAGCAGTCCGGTCGCGCCGCGCGCTTATCAAGATCAAGCCGCGGCGCTGACAGAGATCGTCAGGCGCCGTTCCCGCTCGTGCACCATCGCGCCCACATTCCGCGCAGAGCCGTTTCAAAATGACGCGCAAAACGCGCCGCATCGCAAACCGGCGATATCATCAGTTGTTCGCGCAAGCGGCCGCGCAGCGACGCCAGTGCCTGCACATCCGCTGCATGGGATGTGGCGCGCGCAACGTAATCATCGGCGTCCGCGGCAATCCACGCGTCCATACCCATGTTCATCAGAAATCCGACGCCCTGACGCGAAATGAAGCGCTCTCCGGCCAGGGTTAGCGCCGGCACGCCCATCCACAATCCTTCGACGGTGGTCGTTCCCCCCGGGTAGGGGAAGGGATCGAGGGCGATGTCGACCCGCTGATATGCGTCCAGGTATTCCGCACGAGGTGAGCGCCCCTCGAGAATCAAGCGCTCTTTGTCAATGCCGTGATCCGCAAAGCGATCGACGATGCGCTCTCGTACCGAGACTTGACCGATCTGTGTGTTCTTAAGAAACAAGCGGCTATCGGGCACGGAATTGAGTATCCGCGCCCACGCCGTCACTACCGTATCGTTCACTTTGGCCATGTTATTGAAACAGCCGAAAGTGATGAAACCGTTAGTCAAGGCGGGAAGTGGGGATACAGCCACATCGATATCCGGCGGGGTAAAACACAGCCTCGTTTCGGGCAGCCGCCAGATTTCTTCAATAAAATTTCCCTCGTCACTTTCCGGTAAGGTGTGAGGATCGGCGATCAGGTAATCGATCGCAGCGATCCCCGTCGTCGCGAAATAGCCAAGCCAGCTGACTTGCACCGGCGCCGGCTTCCAGGCGAACATGGCCAGGCGGTTATGCTGGGTGTGGCCGGAAAGGTCGATGAGGATATCGATGCCGTCACTGCGGACCAGCCGGGCAAGACTTTCGTCGGAAAGTCCTGTAGCTAAGCGCCAACCCTGGCAATAAGTCATAAATCGCTCGGTCAGCGCGTCGCTGCGGAAGTGGGTCGAATAGGCAAAAAATTCAAGATTGTCGGAAGCGTGGGCCGCAGCTAATACACTCTGCAGAAAATAGCCTACCGCATGCTGCCTGAAATCGCCAGAAACCAAGCCTATGCGCAGGCGCCTGGTCGGGTCGGGGACATTGCTCCAATGTGCGTAAGGCTTCGCTTTGCGCGCCAGGAGTTCGCCGAAACGCCGAGCTTCGGCGAAGGAGTTCGCCGCCGAATGGCCGGGGAGGTAATTGAGATTGAAAACCAGTTTATTGAGCGCGTCGCCGGAATCATGCATTAAATCTGTGGCGTGACGATAGTTCGTCAGAGCACCATCAATCTGCCAGAGACTCAGCAGCACGTCACCTCGGCCGAGGTATGCCGGGGCGTAGTCCGGTTTGCTGCGAACGGCATTTTCCAGGCAAGGAAGCGCGTCATCGGAGCGTCCAAGCTCATTTAGGGTAATGCCCTTGTTTAACCAGGCGCCGGCAAAGCCGGCGTCAAGCTGCAACGCCTTGTCATAACAAGCCAAGGCGTCGTCAAAACCTTTTAGGTCCTGCAGGACCAGGCCTTTGTTTGACCAGGCTTGGGCGAGATTTTGATCCAGGCATATCGCCTTGTCATGGCAAGCCAGGGCTTCATCAAATCGTTTGAGCTCGCCAAGCAGCAAACCCTTGTTGGTCCACACTTCGGCCGAATCGGGCTTGATCTCCAACGATCGTTCGAAATTCATCAAGGCGTCAGCAAACTGCCCCAGATCTTTCAGCGCGTTGGCCAGGTTGTTAGCGGCTTCGAAATATTGCGGCCTGAACTTCAACGCGCGGCCATAGCTTGCCGCAGCGTCATCCAACTGCCCGCGCCCATGCAGGGCATTGCCCAGATAGAAGTGTGCCGAGGCATCGGCGGGATCGATCTGCAGGGCCCGGCGGCAACTCGCCACGGCTTCATCCCATTCGCCAAGCGCGGTCAGCGCCTTGCCCAGGTTGCTGTGCACCTGCACGTCATCCGGCAGCAATTTGGCCGCCTTGCGCGATGCGGGAACCGGGTTCTTCCCTTGCGCACCAAGGGAAAGTCCCAAGGCTTTCCATGCGATTCCGGAATCCGGGGAGCGCTCGACAAGAACGCGCGCCCAGCTTTCCAGTTCGATATAACGCCCGGAATTGAAGAGCGAGGCGATCCGGTCGATTTCGGCTTGCGACAACTTTGCTTTGCGCGACGGGAGATGCCCGGTGGCTTTGACCTTTTTCGCCGACTTGCCGCTTGTTGCCTGGCTGCGGTTCGCATCTCGCGATCGGCTCTCTATGGCAAACGCCGCTTGCCGCCGCAATTCGCCTGCCTCCGCCGTATTCAACCCGCGTCCGATGGCGGCATCGATGGCGTTCAGTGCATCGTCGGCATGGCCGGTCGCTAACAGCGCTGCCGCATACGAGAGCGCGTACTGCCCCTGGCCGGGATGGACCGCCGTTGCCATCTTCAGATGCGGCAGCGCGGCCAGCGGCCGGCCGCGTTGGCATTCCAGAACGCCAAGATTGTGGTTGGCATCGGGTTGATCGGGTTGCGCTTGCAGGATGGCGCGGTAGAGCCGTTCAGCCTGCGCCAACTGTCCGGCCTGATGATGAATTACCGCTTGCTGGAACGCAATTTCCGGGGGTAGATCGGCAGGGGAGTCAGTAGTCATAGGGATCGCGGCAAGGAGAGAGTGTCATGGAATCGAAACGCCGGGCGAATTCAGCCGAAACGCGTATCGAGCCCCTGCTCGGCGAGTTCCGCTGCGCGCAGCACCGCGCGCGCCTTGTTGCCGGTTTCCTGCCATTCGGACGCCGGGTCCGAGTCGGCGACGATGCCGGCGCCGGCCTGCACATGCAGCCGGCCGTCCTTGACGACGGCCGTGCGGATGGCGATGGCCAGGTCCATGTCGCCGTTGAAGCCGAGATAGCCGACCGCGCCGGCGTAAATGCCGCGCTTGACCGGTTCGAGTTCGTCGATGATTTCCATCGCCCGCACCTTGGGCGCGCCGGATACGGTTCCGGCAGGGAAGGTCGCCCTGAGCACGTCGAGCGCGCCGAGGCCGGCTTGCAGCTTGCCTTCGACGTTAGAGACGATGTGCATGACGTGCGAATAACGCTCGATGAGCATGTTCTCGGTCAGCTTGACGCTGCCGACCTGCGCGACGCGGCCGGCATCGTTGCGCCCGAGGTCGAGCAGTTGCACGTGTTCGGCGCGCTCCTTTTCGTCGGCAAGGAGTTCGGCGGCGAGCGCCTGGTCTTCTTCGAGCGTGGCGCCGCGCCGGCGCGTGCCGGCGATCGGCCGCACGGTGACGAGTTTTTCGCTGCCCTGGGTCTCGAGCCGCACGAGGATTTCCGGCGAAGCGCCGACGACGTGGAAATCCTCGAAGTCGAAATAGAACATGTAGGGCGAGGGATTGAGCGAGCGCAGCGAACGGTAGAGCGCCAGCGGGCTCGCGGCGAAAGGCTTGCTCATGCGCTGCGAGAGCACGACCTGCATGATGTCGCCCTCGGTGATGTGGTGCTTGGCGGCAATCACCGCCTGCTTGAACTTCTCCTCGCCGAACAGCGACACGGCCGGCAGCGAAGGGCCGGGCGTCTCGGCCGGAATGCTCGCCGGTTCGCGCAAGCGGGCCAGCAGTTCCTTGAGCCGCGCCTGCGCTTTCTGGAACGCGCCGGGCACGCCGGGCTCGGCGTAAACGACGATGGTCAGCTTGCCCGACAGGTTGTCGACGACGGCGATTTCCTCGGAGAGCAGCAGAATGATGTCGGGCGTGTTGATTTCGTCGGCGCCCTGGCCGGGCGCGCGCCCCAGCCGTGTCTCGACGTAGCGCACGGTGTCGTAGCCGAAACAGCCGACGAGGCCGCCGCAGAAGCGCGGCAGGCCCGTCGACGGCGCGACGCGGAAGCGCTGCATGTACTGGCCGATGAAATCGAGCGGGTTGGTCGCCTCATCGCGCTCGGCGATGCGGTTGCCGGTCAATACCAGGACCTGGCGTTCATTGACGACGATGCGCGTCGGGCTGGCGAGGCCGATGATCGAATAGCGGCCGAAACGCTCGCCGCCCTGCACCGACTCGAGCAGATAGGTGAAAGCGCCGCTCTGCGACCCGGTGCACAGCTTGAGATAGATCGACAGCGGCGTGTCGAGATCGGCGAAGGTCTCGAGGGTGACGGGGATGCGGTTATAGCCTTCAGCGGCGAGCTGATTGAAATGCGCTTGGTTCATGAACGACTCCACGTGTTGCGAGGTGCGGCACGAAGCCCGGAGGGCGCGCGCCGAGAGACGAGTGCTTACCGGCAGTTACGCCAGGGCCACGCCTCCGCCCAGAATGCGGGCTCAAGATGCAAATTGTGGTGCAGTGGTTTCATGCGCGAATCTTTGTCGCCTGTGCTGTGTGGCATGGTGCTGCGGCTGCGGCGCCGCGGTAGTCGATGGACTGCGCGGCGGCCGCGACAGTCGGAACTATAGCATCGCAATCGAGTTCCTGCACGTCGCGCCCTTCGTTGTAGCCGTAAGGCAGCAGGAAGACGTGGCAGCCGGCGGCCCGGGCGGCGCGAAAGTCGTTGACCGAATCGCCGATGAACAGCGCATCGGAAGGCGAAACGCCGAGGCGGCCGCAGGCCCAGATGAGCGGCATCGGATCGGGCTTGAGGCGGGGCAAGAGGTCGCCGCCGACGACGACATCGAAATAGGCGGCCAGCCCTGTCGACTCGAGCAGCGGCAGGGTAAAGGCGCTGGCCTTGTTGGTGATCACGGCGAGCGGGAAGCCTTTGGCCTTGAGCGCCTCCAGCCCTTCGATGACGCCGGGATAAGGCCGCGCATTGCGGCCGTTTTCCCTGGCGTAATGGCGCCGGAAACTGTCGAGCGCATCCTGCGGCGGCGGCACGCCGTCGTCGGCGACCTCGAGCGACGCGGCGAGCGAGCGCTTGACGAGGTTGGCGATGCCGCGGCCGACATAGGTGGTAACGGCTTCGCACGGCAATTCCGGGCGGCCCAGGTCGCGCAGCATGGCGTTGACCGCGGCATGCAGGTCGGGCACGGTGTCGAGCAGGGTGCCGTCGAGGTCGCAGAGGACGGCGCCGACCGCCAGGCGGCCGGGGTGCTTCGGTCTGACGGTCATGTTGAGGGACTTTCCGAAGTCGAATTCCGCCGCGGTTTAACCCCTCCCGACCTCCCCTTGTCAGGGGAGGAAAAAACCGCGCTTCTCCTTCCCCCTGACAAGGGGGGCCGGGGGGGTTGCCCTTGACCGTTCATCAGGCTTGACCCAAGGCGCTGCGCATGGCGGCGATGACCGAGTCGTAGCGGTGGGCATCGGCGTCCTTGCCGGCATCGTAGATGGCCGAGCCGGCGACGAAAGTATCGGCGCCGGCTCGGGCGATTTCGGCGATGTTATCGACCTTCACCCCGCCGTCGACCTCGAGGCGGATTCGGCGCCCGCTGCGGCGCTCGTAGTCATCGAGCGTGGCGCGCACGGCGCGCAGCTTGACCAGCGTCGTCGGGATGAAGGACTGGCCGCCGAAGCCGGGATTGACGCCCATCAGCAGTACCAGGTCGAGCTTGTCGAGCACGTAGTCGAGGCTGTCGAGCGAAGTCGCCGGATTGAAGACGAGTCCGGCCTGGCAGCCGCACTCGCGGATCAGCGTCAGGCTGCGGTCGAGGTGCAGCGTCGATTCGGGGTGAATGCTGATCAGATTGGCGCCAGCCTTGGCGAAATCGGGAATCAGGCGATCGGCCGGCTTGACCATCAGATGCACGTCTATCGTCGCCGGCGTCAGCGGCCGGATCGCTGCGCAGACCATCGCGCCGACGGTCAGGTTGGGCACGAAATGATTATCCATCACATCGAAGTGGATCCAGTCCGCGCCGGCGGCGAGCACGTTGACGACCTCGTCACCGAGCCTGGCGAAATTGGCGGAGAGAATACTGGCGGCAATGGCGTGCATGGCGGAATCCCGCGTGGAGAACAGAAACGCATTTTACCGCGGAATAAAAAGTCCGCCGCAAACACGCGCGGAACGAAAAGTTCACGCAAAGAAAATGAACGCCTCCCGTTGCGGTGGATTTGCCGCGCTCAAGCTTCCGGTACGTCGATCTGCGAGGCTTCGAGGTATTGCTCGGCGTAGCGCAGATAGACTTTTTCTCTGCTGAAAACGTCGAACAGGTCGGGGTCGATGTGGCCGTTGCTGCTCAGTTTTCCGAGGATGCGCAGCGCTTCCGAGAGCTTCATGCCGGGCTTGTACGGGCGGTCGCGCGCGGTGAGCGCCTCGAAGATGTCGGCGATGCCCATGATCCGCGCCTGAATCGACATCTGCTCACGCTTGAGCCGCTTCGGATAGCCGGTGCCGTCCATGCGCTCGTGGTGACCGCCGGCGTATTCGGGAACGCGCTTCAAGTGCTTGGGCCAGGGCAGCGCATCGAGCATGTTGATCGTCGCCACGATATGATGGTTGATCGTTTCGCGCTCGGCGCGGGTCAGCGTTCCCGCGCGTATCGTCAGGTTTTCGATTTCGTCTTCACTGAGAAAATCCACTTCGATTCCGTCGCCGTTGCCCCAGCGGTATTTCTTCGAGATGCTGTGCACGCGCTCGACATCCTCGTTGCGCATCGCTTCCCCGCCGATATTGACGCGGCGCAGGAAAGCCCGATCGGCCTCGATTTCCCGCTGCTGCTGCTGCCAGGCCCGTTCCGCCGCCGGCCGATCGGCGCCGGCCAGCAGCGCGCGCAGCATCGCAAGTTCGGCGTCGCGGCGCAGCACTTCGAAGCGCGTGTCGACGAGCGCGATGCGGTCGAAAATCGTTTGCAGCTTGGTCGCTTTATCGACCACATGCACCGGCGTCGTCACCTTGCCGCAATCGTGCAGCAAGCCGGCGATCTTCAGTTCGTAGCGATCCTTGTCGCTCATCGCGAAACTGGCCAGCGGACCGTCGCGGGTCGCCGCCACCGCCTCGGCCAGCATCATCGTCAGCGCCGGCACGCGCTGGCAGTGGCCGCCGGTATAGGGCGATTTTTCGTCGATCGCCATGTTGATCAAGGTGATGAAGGCTTCAAACAGTTCCTCGAGCTGACTGACCAGCAGGCGGTTGGTCAGCGCCACGGCGGCCTGCGAAGCGAGCGATTCGACGAGCCGCTGGTCGGCATGGGAGAACACCCGCACGGCGCCGGTTTTCGGATCGGTGGCATTGATCAGCTGCAAGACGCCGATGATCTCGTTCTCGTGATTGCGCATCGGCACGGTCAGGAAGGACTGCGAGCGGTAGCCGGTAACCGCGTCGAATTTTCGCGTGCCCGAGAAATCGAAACCGTCCGCCGCGTAGGCATCGGCGATATTGACGGTCTCGGCGTGGATCGCCGAATAGGCGGCGACCAGCGAGTTATTCGGCCGGCCATCGTCGCGATAGAGCGGCAGATCCTGGAACTTGGCTGAAATCGGCGCGCCGGTCGTGCCGCCGTAGGCGATGTTCAGCGAGTCGGTGCGGACGATTTCAAAGCGCAGGAACTTCTCGTTTTCGGCGACGCGATAAAGGGTACCGCCGTCGGCGTGGGTAATCGCCTTGGCCGCCAGCAGGATGTTCTCGAGCAGGCGATCGATATTGCGCTCGCTCGACAGCGCGACCCCGATTTCGTGGAGCTGCTCAAAACGCGCGAGCAATTCAATTGTCATATCCAAGGCGGGCTCTCCTATTTGATGCAGACCGAGCGAACCTGCTTGATGTCGGTGATCCCCGACATGACTTTTTCGATGCCGTCCATCTTCAGCGTGCGCATGCCTTCGTTGAGCCCGGTGGCGAGCAGTTCGGCGACCCGCGCATGCTCCTGGATCTGCTTCTTCAGCAGGTCGGTGCCGACCAAGAGTTCGTGCAGGCCGACGCGCCCCTTGTAGCCGGTGCCGGCGCAGGCCTCGCAGCCCTTGCCGCGATACAGGGTGAGTTTGCCGTCCTTGCCGTAGTGCTTGAGCCAGTCCTGGTAAACGGCATCGGCGGCGGCCTTGGGGTCTTTCTTCCAGTGATCGGTGTTGGCCAGGTCTTCGCAGTACTCCGAAACCAGACTGCCGATTTCCGCCGGGCTCGGCTGATAGGGCGTCTTGCACGCCTTGCACAGGCGCTTGGCCAGGCGCTGCGCGAGGATCCCGAGCAGGGCGTCGGCGAAATTGAAGGGGTCCATGCCCATGTCGAGCAGGCGGTTGATCGACTCGGGCGCGCTGTTGGTGTGCAGCGTGGCGAACACCAGGTGGCCGGTCAGCGACGCTTCGATGCCGATCGACACCGTTTCCTTGTCGCGCATTTCGCCGACCATGATGACGTCGGGATCGGCGCGCAGGAAGGCGCGCATCACGGTCGCGAAATCGAGGCCGGCTTTCTTGTTGACCTGCACCTGGCGCAGGCCTTTCTGGGTGATTTCGACCGGGTCTTCGGCCGTCCAGATCTTGGTTTCCGGCCGGTTGATGTAGCTCAGGATCGAATGCAGCGTGGTGGTCTTGCCCGAACCCGTCGGACCGCAGACGAAGAACAGGCCGTAGGGCTTGGCGACCACCGTCTTGAGGCGCTCGAGATTGCCCGGGCTGATGCCGAGGTTGTCGAGCGGAATCGGCTCGCCGGCTTGCAGGATGCGCATCACCACATCCTCCATGCCGCCGGCGGTCGGGATCGTCGCCACGCGCAGCTCGATGTCGACCGGGCCGAACTTCTTGAACTTGATCTTGCCGTCCTGCGGCCGGCGCTTTTCCGAGATGTCGAGGTCACACATGATCTTGATGCGCGCGATCAGCGCGTTGCGGTAGGAGGCGGGAACTTCGATATACACGCCGAGCGAACCGTCCTTGCGCAGGCGCACCACGGTCTTTTCCTTGCCCGGCCGCGGCTCGATGTGGATATCCGAGGCGCCCTGCCGGTACGCCTCGACGATGATCTTGTTGACCAGGCGCACGAGTTCGTTGTCGGCGGCCGCGCTCAATTCGTCGGCGCTGCTGCCGCCGCCTTCGCCGGAGTCGTCGTTGTCGAGGCCGGAGAGCAGGTCGCCGACCGAGCCCATGTCGGACAGCGCGCCGTAGAACTGGTCGACCGACTGCTTGAACTCGATCGCCGTCGTCACCCGATAAACGATTTTGCTCTTCGGAAAAATGTTATCGACGATGCGCGAGCCCTTGATGCGTTCCGGGTCCATCGAGATGACGACGATGCCCTCCTCGGTCTGCTCGACCGGCAGCCACTGATTGGCTTCGACATAGTCGCGCTTGAGGTTCCTGAGCAGATCCATCGGCTTGATGCGCTCGGGCTGGAAGGGTTCGTAGGCAACGTTGAAGAACCGCGACAGCGCATTGCCGATCGCCGGCTGCTTGACCTGAAACTCGTTGAGCAGCACCTCTTCGAGATCGAGGCTCTTGCGCCGCGCCGAACGCTGCGCCAGATCGAGCTCCGCGGCCGAGATGATCGCATCGACGACCAGCGCATCGTACTTCGACTGGATCGGCCGGCGCGCCTTGTGCCGCTGCGTCAGGGCCACCGCCAGCGTCTGCGCGAGGCTTTGCACGCCCTCCTCGGCGAGCGCCGGGAAGGGCGCGCCGGAGCGATTGTTGATCAGCTGCACGACGCCGAGCAGTTCGCTGCTCTGCGCCTCGAGTATGGGCGCGACGAGCATCTGCTTCGAGCGGTAGCCGGTGCGCTTGTCGACCTCCTTGAGAAACTGCATGCTCGGGCTGTAGCTCTGCAGCTCGACGTCGTCATAGACGTCGCTGATGTTGGCCGCCCGGCGCGTCACCGCGACGTAGCCGGCGACGCTCTGCTCGGAGATCGGCAGCTTGATGTCCTTGAACGAGTTGAGCCCGGTCTTGACCTTGGAAACGATGCTCTGCTTGTCCTCGCTGAGCAGGTAGATGGTCAACCGGTCGCTGTTGAACAGGTTGCAGATGTCCTGCGACAGCTCGAGCAAGATCTCGTCCGTGTTGCTGGTCGCATGGATCTTGTTGGTAACAAGTTGCAGATTCTTGAGGAAAGCCAGGCGATTATTGACATCGCCGGTCACGTTGTTTTCCATTGTTGAATTGTTCGCCCCGTCAAATGGTCATCGCACTCTTAGAATTCGAAGACCTGATTGTTGTGCAGCATCCGGGGCGTGAAGGCGCCGGCGCACTGCTCGATTTCCCCCATGATCAATTCGATCTGCCCGGGCTTGAGGTGCGTGATATGAACCTCGACGCCGCGCTTCAGGCCCGAGCGCGCGAGTTCTTCGCCGAGCATGCTCGGACACAGATGCTTCGACAGGATGGCCAGGCGCTTGCCGGCATTGGCGAAGGCGGTTTCAATGATCAGGTAGCGCAATTTCCTGATCTTGGCGAGGACCGGCCAGAACGCGTCATTGACCGTCGTGTCGCCGGTAAACACCAGGCTGCCGGCGCCGGAATCGAGGTGATAGCCGACCGCCGGAACGGTGTGCTCGGCGGGAAGGGCGGTGATGGCGCGCTTGCCAAACACGATCTTCTGCCCGACGCGTATCGCCTGGTACTGCATGACCGCTTCCTCGCGGATCGAAATTTCGCTGAAGTCCGGCCAGATCGCCCAGTTGAAAATGTGGTGCTGGATGGTTTCCAGGGTGGCCTCGGTCGCGTAGACCGTGATCGGCTGGTCACGCATGTCGGCGACCGAATCGATCATCAGCGGCAGCGATGCAATATGGTCGAGATGCGAGTGGGTGATGAAGACGTGGTCTATCTTCGCCATTTCGGCGAGCGAGAGTTCCGTGACGCCCGTGCCCGCGTCGATCAGGATGTCATCGTCGACCAGCATCGAGGTGGTGCGCAGATGCGCGCCGCCGATGCCGCCGCTGCAGCCGAGAATTCTGACTTTCATAATCTGTTCACCGAAGGTCTGCCGAATCTCACTTGGTCTCGTAGGTCATCACGCCGTCCCAGCCGTCGCCCGGCGGGTTGGCACGATGATATTCTATGCGCTTCGCATAGACTTCGTACAGTATGCACTGCGGCCTGATGCGCGACAAGTTGTAAAGTTGCAGCTCGGCCTGTTCCCAGTCCTGCTGGCGATAAAGGCGCAAGGCCTGGTTCCACAGCTTGAGTTCGTCGTGCACCTCCTTGCCCAGCTGCTCCGCCGCCCCCAGCGGCTCGAAGAGGGTCACGGGCTCGTCCTTGCCCTTGACGCGGACGCGGTCAAGTTCACGGTACACCAAACCCTGCACCAGCGCCCGGGTCGCATCGCTGACGATGATTCCGACGCCATACTGCTTGGTGATCGACTCCAGCCGCGAGGCCAGATTCACGGCGTCGCCCATGACCGTGTAGGACTTGCGCACCTTCGACCCCA
>CAIXAY010000210.1 GCA_903917505.1 uncultured beta proteobacterium
CACGCTGCTCGGCATCGTCATCGGCGTGGCCTCGGTGATCGCCATGCTGGCCATCGGCGATGGCGCCAAGCAACTCGTTCTCGACCGCATCAGCGCCATGGGCACCAACCTGCTGCTGATTCGCCCGGGGCCGCCCGACCGGCGCGGCGTCGGCGGCGCCGTCGCCTCGCTGGTGCCCGAGGACGCCGAGATGATCGCCGACTTGCCCAACGTGCTGGCCGCCGTTCCCGAGTTGGGCGGCAGCGTCACCGTGCGCGTCGGCAATTCCGATTACCAGACGCAGGCCACCGGCACCACGGCGGCTTATCCGGTGGCGCACAACTGGGCGGTACGCAAGGGCGTCTTCTTTTCGCCGCAGGACGTCGAGAGCTATACCGCCGTCGTCGTGCTCGGGCAGACCGTCGCCGACAAGCTCTTTGCCGAGGGCGTGGATCCGATCGGCCAGTATGTGGTCCTCAACAATGTCCTCTTCCAGGTTATCGGCCTGATGGCGGTGCGCGGCGCTTCGCCGCAGGGGCAGGACCAGGACGACGTGGCGCTGGTGCCGCTGACCACCGGCGGCCTGCGGCTGTTCGGCCAGCGCTTCCTGCGCACGATTACGGTGGCCGTCGACGACGTGACGCAGATCGACGCGACGCAGGGCACCGTCACGGCGCTCTTGAAGTCGCGGCATCAGAGCGCCGACTTCCAGATCCGCAACATGTCGTCGATCCTGGAAACGGCGACCGACACGCAGAACACGCTGACCGTTCTGCTCGGCTCGGTCGCGGCAATCTCGCTCCTGGTCGGCGGCATTGGCGTGATGAACATCATGCTGGTGAGTGTCACCGAGCGCACGCGCGAGATCGGCATCCGCATGGCGACCGGCGCGCGCATGCGCAACATCCTGCAGCAGTTCATGACCGAAGCGCTGGTGGTGTCCCTGCTCGGCGGCATCATCGGCGTGCTCCTTGGGCTGGCCGCGGCGGCGCTCGTCGGCTGGTCGGGAACGCCGGTCCAGTATTCGTTCGGGCCGGTGATGCTGGCCTTCGGCTGTGCGCTGGCGACCGGGATCGTCTTCGGCTACATGCCGGCGCGCAAGGCGGCGCGCGTCGATCCCATCGTTGCGCTGGCAACGTGATGAAAACGGAATTTGCGTTGAACGCAGCCGGCACGGCCGGGCTCAGCTCGGCGATCATGCTCGCTTGCGCGCTCGCGCTCGGCGGCTGCGCCAGCACCGCGACGGCGCCGATAGTGCCGGAAATCGCCTCGGCAATGCCGGCGGCATGGGCCGAGCTGCAGGCTTCCGACGCCGATGCGGCGGCGCTTGCGCGCGACTGGTGGCGAAGTTTCGGTTCGGCCGAATTGTCGGCCCTGATTGCCGCCGCTCTCGCCGCCAACCCGGACCTGACGATTGCCGCCGAGCACGTGCAGCAAGCCGAAGCGCAGGTGCGGATCGCCGGTGCGTCGCTGTTTCCCGAACTCGGTGTCGGGCTCGCCAGCGCGCGCGGCCGCACCCGCGCCGACGGCGGCTCCTGGCAGACCCAGGACGGTTCGAGCGTGGTCTTCAGCGCCAGCTATGAACTCGACCTGTGGGGGCGCAATGCTGCCGGCGTACGTTCCGCCGAAGCGTCCTTGCGCGCCAGCGCTTTCGATTTGGCCGGCGCGCGGCTGACGCTGGTCGCCGGCGTGGCCAACGCCTATTTCCAGGTTCTCTCCTTGCGCGGTCGTCTGCTCATCGCGCGGGAAAACCTCACCATCGCCAATCGCGTCTTCGCCGTCGTCGATGCGCGGGTGCGCAACGGGGCCGCGTCCGAACTCGATCTGGCGCGCCAGAAAACGGCGGTGCTGACGCAAACGGCGGCCATTCCGCCGCTCGAATTGCAGGCGCGGCAGACGCTCTTTGCGCTGGCCCTGCTGGTCGGTCGGCCGCCCGAAGGATTCGACCTGGGCACGACGGCCGGTGTGCCCGGGCCGGCGGATCTTTCCGCTCTGAGCATGCCGCGCGTGCTGCCCGGCCTTCCCGTCGATCTGCTGAACCGCCGTCCGGATCTCGCCAGCGCCGAGGCGCAACTTGCCGCTGCCAATGCCAATGTCGCCGTGGCACGCGCCGCCCTGCTGCCGCAAATTCAGCTGACCGGATCGGCAGGCCTCGTTAGCCAGGTGCTGCTCAATTTCCTGAACGGCCCGACTGCCGCCCTGACCATAGGAGCCGCGCTGGTGCAAACGATTTTCGACGGTGGCCGCCTGCGCGCCCAGGTCGACGTGGCCTCATCCGTGGAACGGGAGTTGGTCGAAAACTACAGGAAGTCGATTCTCGCCGCGCTGGCCGACGTCGAAAGCACCCTTGCCGCGAATCACCGCAGCCTCGAACAGGAGTTGCTGCAGGCGCAGATCGTCGAGCAGTCGCGGCGCGCGCTGCACCTCGCGGAAGTCCGCTATCGCGAAGGTGTTGACGATCTGCTGATTGTTCTCGATGCGCAGCGCACGCTGTTCCAGGCTGAGGATCAGCTCGCGCAACTGCGCTTGTTGCGCCTGCAAGCGGCGACGGGCCTGTTCAAGGCCCTGGGCGGTGGCTGGGAAACGGCTGACGCGACGCCCAGCCTGCGCCCCTCCGGACAAGAATAGGGCAAAGACGAAGCCCTGGTGCGGGCGAGGGCTCGTCAACCTTTACGTGAACAAAAAAACAGGCCCTCGGACGTAATGTTGACCCGAGGACCCAGACCAGCCAATCTGCTTCGAGGAGAAAAAGAA
>CAIXAY010000211.1 GCA_903917505.1 uncultured beta proteobacterium
ACGCCGGCTTTTTGCAGCTGCTCGAGCAGCGCACCCGCCGGCATTCTCAGGTCGGTGGCAAATTGGGCAACGCTTGTTTGCGCCATGTGGAATCCTCTTTTCTGCTTACTCGAACCAATGCGCGCGCGCCGTGGTGATCAGTTGTGTGGCACGTTCGGCATCGATGCCGGTCAATTCAGTGAGCTCGTCGACAGCCAGGTCGGCGAGATCGTCGAGCGTCTTGATGTCCTTGCTCGCCAGCTTGCCGGCCAGCGCCTTGTCCATCCCGTCGAGGGCCAGCATGTCTTCGGCGACTTCGCCGATCTGCTCCTCGGTGACGATAGCCTCGGTCAGCAGGACGTTACGCGCGCGGTCGCGCAGTTCCTGCACCGTCGTCTCGTCGAAGGCTTCGATCTCGTTCATCTCGTGCAGCGGCACGTAAGCGACTTCCTCGAGCGTCGAGAAGCCCTCGCCGATCAGGATGTTGGCGACTTCCTCGTCGACATCGAGCTTCTCCATGAACAGCACGCGGATCGCCGCCGATTCGGCTTCGACGCGCGTCAGCGATTCTTCCTCGGTCATCAGGTTGATCGCCCAGCCGGTCATTTCCGAGGCCAGGCGAACGTTCTGGCCACCGCGGCCGATGGCGATCGCCAGGTTGTCCTCATCGACGACGACGTCCATGCTGTGCCGGTCTTCATCGACCACCACCGAAAGCACTTCGGCCGGCGCCAGCGCGCCGACGACGAACTGCGCCGGGTCGGGCGACCAGAGCACGATATCGACGCGTTCGCCGGCGAGCTCGTTGGTGACCGCAGTGACGCGCATGCCGCGCATGCCGACGCAGGTGCCGATCGGATCGACGCGCTGGTCGTTGGATTTCACCGCGATCTTGGCGCGGATGCCGGGGTCGCGCGCCGCGGCCTTGATTTCGAGCAGGCCGTCGTCGACTTCGGGGACTTCCATTTCAAAGAGCTTGATGATGAATTCGGGCGCCGTGCGCGACAGGATCAGCTGCGGCCCGCGCGCCTGGCGGTCGATGCGCAGCAGGAAAGCCTTGACGCGATCGCCGACGCGCAGGTTTTCGCGCGGGATCATCTGCTCGCGCGGCAGCACCGCTTCGATCTTCCCGGCCTCGATGATGGCGTTGCCGCGTTCCATGCGCTTGATCGTGCCGGTGACGAGATGTTCCTTGCGCTCGAGGAAGTCGTTGAGGATCTGGTCGCGTTCGGCGTCGCGGATCTTCTGCAGGATCACCTGCTTGGCGGCCTGCGCGCCGATCCGGCCAAAATCGATGGCCGGCAATGCTTCTTCGAGGTAATCGCCGAGTTCGACCTCGGGATCCTGCTTCTGGGCTTCCGACATCGGGATATGCTGGGCCTCATGCACGAAATCTTCGTCGGCGACGATTTCCCAGCGGCGGAAGGTCTCGAAATCGCCGGTTTCGCGATCGACCACGACGCGCACGTCGGCCTCGTCGTGTATACGCTTCTTCGTCGCTGACGCCAGCGCCAATTCGAGCGCTCCAAAGACGATGTCCTTGCTTACATTCTTCTCGCGCGCCAGCACGTCGACCAGCAGCAATATTTCGCGGCTCATATCCTCACCACTCCCTAAACTAGCCTGACCATTACTTGTCGAAATTTGGAACCAGCCTGGCCCTGTCGATATTGCCCAGAGCCAGCTCCACTTCGCCCGTGTCCATCATCAGGCGTACCTTGCCGTCCGCAATGCCCTGCAGGACGCCGTTAAAATTGCGCCGGCCGCCAATCGGCAGGCGCAATTTCAGATTGATCTGACTGCCGGCAAAACGCGCAAAATCCGCCGGCTTCTTCAACACCCGATCGAGCCCGGGCGAAGACACTTCGAGCCGGTCATAATCGACGTTCTCGACGGCCAGCACGCGCGACAGCTGGTTGCTGACCAGCGCACAGTCGTCGACATCGACGCCGCCCGCCTTGTCCTGCTTGTCGATAAAAAGACGCAGCACGCGGCCGCGCGGACTCTGCTCCACGTCCACCAGCTCGTAGCCGAGACCGCTCACCGTTTTGTCGATCAGTTCGTGTAAATCCATAGCCACAAATAAAAAATGGGCGAAACGCCCATCCCCGTAAAAACTGCCCCTTTAAGGGGCGAGCGGAAAACCGTCAGATTATAACGAAAATTTGTGCCCGCGTAAATGAGCAGCGTAGTTCAGCGAGGTCCGCCTGCGAAGCGGCGGTGCCGGACCCGCGTGGCGCCGACAGAAAACCCGGGCCCCCGCGCCGGCCGCAGCAATGACAATATCATTACAAGGAAAGCGCGGCGCGGCGCGCCGGCGCGAACTACGCCGGCGCCTTGCCGCGCGGCCCTTTGCGGCGCAACAGCTCGCACAGGTAGACGACGATCAGGGCGACGATCGCCAGGGCCGAGCAACGGTACATCAGCGCGAAGCTCGTCCGCTCGGCGACGAAACCCAGCGCGATCGCGCCGACGATGTAGCCGAGGTCGATCGCCGACAGGAAAAGGCCGTTCGCCGCGGCCTTGCGATCGACCGGGCAGCGGTTCACCGCCCAGGCGTGCAGCGAAGGATGCACGGCGCCGTAACCGAGGCCGTACAACAGCGAGGCGGCGACCAGCAGCGCCGTCGAATCGGTCAGCGACAGCGTGAACAGCCCGAGCAGCATGGCCACGCTGCCCGGCAGGATGATCACGGCGTGGCCGCGGCGATCGAACAGCCGGCCGATGAAAGGCCGGGTCGCCAGGATCATCAGCGCATAACCGATGAAGAAGATCCAGACGCGATCGAGGTGGCGCTCGGCGCCGAACAGCACGAGGTAAGCGACGATCCCGCACAGCGGCATCGAGACGAGGAAGCACAGCACCGACGGCAGCAGCGCGCCGGGCTCGAAAATGCTCTTGAGCGTGATCGCCACCTGGCGGCGCGGCCCGGCGCCCAGCGGTGGCAGTGTCGACAGGCCGGCTTTCAACAGCGTGGTGGCGGCCAGGGTCAGCGTGACAGAGACACTCAGGACAAGGACGATGTCGTAGGCGTTTTTCAGCACGATCGCCAGCAGCGGCGTCAGCGAGGCCGCGGCGATGGTGGTCAGCGCGTAGTAACCCGAACCCTCGCCGCGCCGCGATTCGGGCACCACCTTGTACACAGCGGTGGCGATGGCCGCCGTCGACAGGCCCCAGCCGATGCCCTGCAGGCCGCGCAGCAAAAGGATGCCGTTCACCGGCATCCAGATGAAGCCGAGCGTCGTCGCGGCGATCAGCACGATGCCGGCGACGATCACCGTGCTTTCGCCGACGGCGTCGACGACGGTTCCCGATATCACCCGCGCCGCGAGCGAGGTGATCGAGAAGGTGCCGATCACCAGGCTCGCCTGGAAGGGACTGCCGCCGATCTGGATAACATAGGCCGGCAAGGTCGGCGGCAGCATGTAGAAGCCGAAGCAGAGCAGCAGGTTGACCAGCAGCAGGGCAATGAAGCTGCCGGTCCACACGGCGTCGACAGGC
>CAIXAY010000212.1 GCA_903917505.1 uncultured beta proteobacterium
ACTCGTCCGTGTGCCGGCGACGACCTCGCGAGGGCCGCGACAAAATGACCGTAGTGTCCATGTGTCCACCTAAACTATCGTGGACGCGATGGTCACCTTCGCAACGCACCTTCAGCAATGTGGCAGCGTAGAGCGCTTACGTTTCAGCAGGTTTGCAACACAACCCCATGAACGCCACTCGGAGGGCCTGAATTTCTGCGCCCTTAAAGGAAACGACCGGCTGCAGCCGGTTTCCTTTAGCATGGCGATCGGTGGCGCTGGCGATGATTTACAGGCGAAGATTGCCGAAGACTGGCATCATTCGGGGGATGACTGCGAAAAGTGTGCCCAAAATTGTGCCCATGCCCCAAGATGGAAGCCGAACAACCCAGCAACGGCGCGGCTTAGCGCCTGTTCACTAGCTTCTGCCTCGAAATAGGCCATGACGATCGACTATTCCCTGCTCGCCATCATTTCGGCGTCGGCCTTGTTCGCCGGGTTTATCGATTCGCTGGTAGGCGGCGGTGGCCTGATCCAGATTCCCGTCCTGTTCACAACGCTGCCGCACGAGCTGCCGGCGACTCTCTTCGGTACCAACAAGATCTCCAGCGTATTCGGCACCAGCAACGCCGCCTGGCGCTATGCACGGCGCGTGCAAATGCCCTGGCGCACGATCCTGCCCGCCGCGTTCTCCGCTTTCGCCTTCTCTTATCTCGGGGCCATCGCGGTGGCCTGGTTGCCGCGCGAACTCCTGCGCCCGTTGATCCTGATCCTGCTGATAGCTTCGGCTGCCCACACGTTTTGGCGCAAGGACTTCGGGGCGATTCATCAGCCGCAATACGACGGGCGGCGCGAACTCGTGTATGCCATTGGCATCGGCGGCGCAATCGGCTTCTACGAAGGATTTTTCGGACCCGGTGCGGGAAGCTTGCTGATCTTTCTGTTTATCCGCTTCTTCGGTTTCGATTTCCTGCACGCCTCGGCCGCGGCCAAGGTAGTGAACATGGCAAGCAATCTCGCGGCCCTCGGCTTCTTTATTCCCAACGGCTTCTACCTGCCGGTGGTGGCCATGGCCATGGCCATCTGCAACGTCCTCGGCTCGGTCATCGGCACGCACCTCGCCTTGCGGCACGGTAGCGGCTTCGTCCGCCGCGTCTTCCTGCTGGTGGTCTGCGCGCTGATCCTGAAATTCGC
The DNA here is from genome assembly GCA_903917505.1 of uncultured beta proteobacterium. The sequence goes on from CAIXAY010000212.1 coordinate 1,174, forward strand.
CTGGGACACCTTTAGCGGCTAGCGACGATCAGTGCGGGTCGCCGGCGTCGGCCTCGCCCCAGCGCGCCATCAGCGCGTGCGGGATGGCCAGCTGGTCGAGGATGCGCGCGACGACAAAATCGACGAGATCGTCGATCCGCTCCGGGTGATGATAAAAACCCGGGTTGGGCGGCAGAATCACCGCGCCGCAGCGCGCCAGGCGCAGCATGTTTTCGAGGTGCAGCACCGAAAATGGCGTTTCGCGCGGCACCAGAATCAGCTTGCGCCCTTCCTTGAGCACGACGTCGGCGGCGCGTTCGATCAGGTTGCTTGCCAGCCCCTGCGCAATCGCCGCCAGCGTCCCCATCGTGCACGGACAGACGACCATCGCGTCGGGCGGGTTGGAGCCGCTGGCCACCGGCGCGAACCACTCTTCCCGACCATATACGGCGAGCGTTCCGGGCAGCGCCGCGTAGCGTTGGCGAAAATACGCTTGCGCGTCGCTGGCCCGCGCCGGCAAGTCCAACGTCATTTCCTGCCGGGCGACGACCTGTGCGACCTGCGAATAAAGCAGCTGCACGCGGCAGCCCGCTTCGAGCAGGCACTCGAGCAGGCGCACGCCGTAAGGCATGCCGGAAGCGCCGGTAAATGCGAGACAGATGGTCTTGGACATGGGCTACCTCTTGGCCTTCGCCGCGACGCTCACTGCGTCGGCCGGAATTTCGGCGAGCAGGCGCGCGGCGATGAGTCCGTTGATGATACCGAATGCGAGGGCCGCCGAGGCTAAAAAAGGTGCGAGGTAAAAAACGCCGTTATGCGGGATCAACCACAAGCGCGCCAGCAGCAGTTGCCCGCCGATGTGCGCAAAGGCGGCGAGGATGCTCCAGCTGACCGGGCCGAACCAGCGCCGGGGCAAACGAATCGCCAGGCCGAGAACGAGCAGGCTCAAGAGCGCGCCGGTCAGGCTCATGAAGAAGCCGGGCGCGAGAAACTGGCCGAGCATCAGGCTGCCGGCGAAGACCCGCAGCACGCTGACCCAGGCCGCGCTCGCCCAGCCGTAGCGCGCCAGGACGATCAGCGTCACGATGTTCGCCAGGCCCGGCTTGACGCCCGGCAGTGGCAAGGGAATCGCCGCATCGATCAGGGCCAGGGCGATGGCCGCCGCAGCGAGTTGCGCGATGCGATGGTCCTCGGGCGTCGTGGTCAGCTCAATAACTGAGCGAGTCATACGCCTCCTTGCGCCCCTGTACCTGAACGCTGACCTGATTCGGCGCGCAGATGGCGATTTCGCCGGGGCGCGCCAGCCAGCCCTGATGCACGCAATACTGGCGCGGACCGGGGTCGGAAACGACGCGGACGCGGCGCTGATCAACCACGATGCGCGTGACGCCGAGCGGTCCAGGAACGTCGATCGCGCGGTTGCGCGCCAGATCGAGCTCGGCGAAACGCGCGCCGCCGCGCTTGATCACGGCTTTCTCGGCAAAGCCGCCCTGCCAGGCCAGAGCAAAGGACGCAGCGCAGACGATTGCGCCGAACAGCGTCAGCAGCCAGTCGCCGGGCTTGAACAGGGCCAGCCAGCGCATCAGGATGCGTCGCTTTGTGCCGGCGGCTGTGGAAACAACTCGCGGTGGCGCACGAGCACGCGGGCCTGGTCCGCGAACGCCCGTCCCAGCCACTCGGCGAAATAGACCGAGCGATGCTGGCCGCCGGTGCAACCGATGCCGACGGTGAGGTAGCGGCGGTGGTCACGCACGTAGCACGGCAGCCAGGTCGAAATGAAGCGGGCGATGTCCTCGCGCATGCGCAGCACTTCCGCTTCGGCCTCGAGAAAGGCGATCACCGCCGCGTCGCGCCCGGTCAGCGGGCGCAAAGCGGCCTCATAGTGCGGATTGGGCAGGCAGCGGACATCGAAGACCAGCTCGGCGTCGAGCGGAACGCCGTGCTTGAAACCGAAGGATTCGAACAGCAGGGTCAGGCCCTGCCGCGTTTCGCTCGAAACGAACTGGCGTATCCATTCGCGCAAGGCGTTCGGGCGCAGATCGCTGGTATCGATGTGATGTCCGAGTTCGGCGAGTCCTTGCAGGCGCACGCGTTCTTCGGCGATGGCCTCGGTCAGGGTGCGCTCCTGGCTGGCCAGCGGATGGCGGCGGCGCGTCTCCGAATAGCGCTTGAGCAGTGTTTCGGTCTTGGCGTCGAGGAAGACGAATTGCAGCTCGAGCTCATTGGCGCGCAGCACCGCGAGCTGTTCGGGCAGCCGGGCGATGCCTTCGCCGCCGCGGATGTCGATGGCCACCGCGACCTTGTCGTAACCCTGCTGCGCGAGCACGTCGACGAGCTGCTGCAACAATTGCGAAGGCAGGTTGTCGACACAATAGTAAGCCGCGTCCTCGAGCATATTGAGGGCGATCGACTTGCCGGAACCCGAGAGACCGCTGATGATCACGACGCGCATGGGCACGAGCATAGCGGAAGCCGGCTCACCGCGGCAAGCCGAGCTGGCATAAACTAGCGGCATGAGTGACTACCGCCGGGTCTGAAAGTGACGCCATGAAACCCCTGGACATTCCTTTTCTTGCCGATCTTGTCGCCGTCCGTCGCGACATCCACGCCCACCCCGAGCTGGCTTTCAACGAAGCGCGCACCGCCGACATCGTCGCGCGCGAGCTCGCCGCCTATGGCCTCGAAGTGCATCGCGGCCTGGCCAAGACCGGCGTCGTCGGCGTTCTGCGCAAGGGCGGCAGTGCGCGCGCCGTCGGTCTGCGCGCCGACATGGATGCCTTGCCGCTCGCCGAAAAAAACGCCTTCGCACACCGCTCGACGCACGCCGGGCAAATGCATGCCTGCGGCCATGACGGCCACACTGCGATCCTGCTCGGGGCGGCGCGCTACCTGGCCGAACACCGTGACGCCTTGGCCTTCGACGGCACCGTCTACTTCATTTTCCAGCCGGCCGAGGAAGCCGAAGGCGGCGCGGCAGTGATGATGGCCGACGGCTTGTTCGCGCAGTTTCCGATGGACGCCGTGTTCGGCCTGCACAACTGGCCGGGGATCGCGGTCGGCGAAATGGCGGCGGTGCCCGGACCGGTGATGGCCGGTACCTGCGCCTTCGAGATTGCCGTGCGCGGCCAGGGCTGCCACGCCGCGATGCCGCATCAAGGCGTCGATACGCTGGTCGCGGCAAGCCACCTGGTCGTCGCCCTGCAGACCGTCGTCGCGCGCAACGTGCACCCCGGCGAAGCGGCGGTGGTCAGCGTCACCCAGATGCACGGCGGCGAGGCCTTGAACATCATCCCCGACGATGCCGTCGTGCGCGGCACGATACGCGCCTTCAACCCGCAGGTGCAGGACATCGTCGAGCGCTCCGTCGAGCGCCTGTGCCAGGGAATAGCCGCGGCCTTCGGCGCGCAGATTACGGTCGACTTTGATCACCGCTATCCGCCGACCGTCAATAGCGACGCCGAAACCGAGCTTTGCCAGCGCGTCGCCGGTGCCGTCTTCGGCGCCGACAAGGTGCGCAAGGATGAACTGCCATCGATGGGCGCCGAAGATTTCGCCTACATGCTGCAGGCCAAACCCGGCTGTTACGTCTGGCTCGGCAACGGACCGGGCGTCGGCGGCTGCACCTTGCATAACCCGCACTACGATTTCAACGACGCCATCGTTCCCTGGGGCATCAGCTACTGGGTCAAACTGGTCGAAAGCGCCTTGCCGGTCTACTGATGGCGTTTAGCGCGGGGCATCTACGGCGCTTGCTCTGCGGGCCGCCGCGGCGACAATCCGCCGGCGCTCGGCGTTCGACGCGGCGCTCCACGCCGAAATCTCGACGAGCGTGCGGAAGCAGCCCTGGCAAAAGCGCTTGCCCGCATCGAGCGTGCACACGTTGATGCACGGCGAGCTTACCGCCACTTCAGCTTTATCGTTCAAAGGTCACCTGGCCCGGAGTCAAGGGAGAAAGTTCAGACCCGCCTCAGACAATCCAGTTCGCCTTGCGCTTATCGAGAAACGCGGCGAGCCCTTCCTTGGCCTCGGCGCCGGTGCGTACGCGCGCGCTGCGCAGCGCGGTTTCCTCGACCGTCGCCTCGTCGATCGGTTGGCCGGCGACGACCCGGATCAAGGCCTTGCATTCGGCTTGCGCCATCGGACCGCACTTGAGCAGGCTCTCGATGATTTCGCCGATCGCCTCGTCGAGCTGTTCCTCGCCCGGGACGATTTCGTGCAGCAGTCCAATACGGTAAGCCTCGGCCGCGGAAAAGCGTTCGGCCGAGAGCATGTAGCGGCGGCAGTAGCGCTCGCCGATGGCCGCCACCAGGTAGGGGCTGATGACGGCAGGCAGCGCGCCGAGCTTGGCTTCGGTGAGCGCGAACAGGCAGTCGTAGGTCGCAACCGCGATGTCGCAGGCGGCGACCAGGCCGACACCGGTCGCGTAGACCGGGCCATGCACACGCGCGATCGTCGGTTTGCTGAGTTCGTGCAGGGTGGTCAGCAGGCGCGCCAGATTGCGCGCGTCGCGCAGCGCCTCCTGCGAGGTATAGGCGGCGCCGCGCTGCAGCGCGCTGAGATCGGCGCCGGCGCAGAAACTCTTGCCGGTCGACGAAAGCACCACGACACGCACCCGCGGGTCGGCCTCCAGTTCGAGCAATCCGCTCGTCGTCTCGCTGATCAGCACGTCATCGAGCGCATTGTGACGGTCCGCCCGGTTAAGGGTGAGGATGCCAATCGAATGATCGACCTCGGTCAGGATAGCCTGGTACATAAAACCTCCGCGATGCGAACAGCCTATTCGAAAGGTATACGATACAGAAGTTCGTTCGTTCGCGTTGGCCGCCTGAAACGAACTTTCGCGAAACGCTCGAGTCGAGCATCCCGCTGACGGGCGGGATAATTTGCCGCCAGCGCACTGTCTGATTTCAACCCGGCGCCGTGCCCGAACCCCGCGCGAGAATACGATGACAAATTCAACGACCCTTCCCGAATACGGCGATGGCTGTATCGTCAATCTCGTTCAGAGCCTGGCGAATGCCTGCGGCAGCCGCAGCAGGCGCTACCCGCCACTTGCCGAACTGCCGCCCGCGGCGATGGCCGGCGCGCGCCATGTCGTGCTCCTGGTCATCGACGGCCTCGGCCAACGGACGCTCGCCGACAACCCGGCCGGTCATTTGCGTCGGCATCAGAAGGCCACGCTGCGCTCGGTGTTCCCTTCGACCACGGCCACCGCGATCACCACTTTCATGACCGGCCTGGCGCCGGCGCAACACGGCCTGACCGGCTGGCATATGCGCCTCGACGAGATCGACGAGACGCTGGCCATCCTGCCGCTGACGCCGCGCGGCGAGCCGGCAAGACAGGCGCCGCCGGACCTGCCGAGCCGGCTATTCACCTACCCGACCCTGTTTTCGCAGCTTGATCGCGAGTGCTGGGCGCTCGCCCCGCAGAGCATCGCCGGCAGTCCGTTCAACGCCTGGCACGCGCGCGGCGCGACGACCCTAGCATACAATACGCCGGCCGAGATGTTCGGGCGGCTCGCCGCGCTGCTGAAAAACAGCGCGCGTCCCCGCTACATCTACGCCTACTATCCCGACCTCGATACCGTATCGCATCGCCATGGCACCCGCAGCGAACAGGCGCAACAGACGCTCGCCATCTTCGACGCCCTGTTCGGCGAGTTCCTGAACGGGGCGCAAGGCAGCGACAGCTGGCTGCTGGCCACTGCCGATCATGGCTTCATCGACTCGCCGCCCGAGCGCATCGTCTGCCTCGACGATCATCCACAGCTTGCCGCCCTGCTCGCCCGACCGCTGTGCGGCGAGCGCCGCGCCGCCTATGCTTATGTCGCCGCGCATAATCGCCCGGCCTTCGCGGCCTATCTGCGCGAGCATCTCGCCCATTGTGTCGACCTTCGCGTCAGCGCCAAGCTGATCGCCGCCGGCTGGTTCGGCCCGCCGCCTTTCCACCCGCGCCTGGCGGCGCGCGTCGGCGATTACACGCTGCTGATGAAGGATAACTGGACGATCAAGGACTGGCTGCCGGGCGAGAAGCGCCACAAGATGCTCGGCGTGCACGGCGGGATCAGCAGCGATGAAATGCTGGTGCCGCTGATCGCGCTCAAGGTTTGATCGAATCCGCCGCTTTGCTTGGCGCGCTTCCCGCCGGGCGATTGGTCAGCAAGACGCCGCCAATGACCAGCGCGCCGCCGGCCAGCACGGCGCCAGGCAGTCGTTCGTCGAGCAGCAGCGCGCCGAGCAGCACGGCAAACACCGGCACCAGATTGATGAAGGCCGCGGTCCGGGTCGTTCCGATGCGGGCGATGGCCTCGGAATACCAAGTGAAGGCGATCGCCGTTCCGAACAGCCCGAGAAAGACGATGCTGGTCCAGCCGCGCCACGTTGTCGCGGCGAAAGCGAACAGCGTTCCGTCGGCGAGCGCGGCGGCGGTGAGCATCAGCCAGCCGGTCAGGCAGCCGCCGAAAGTCATCGCCAGCGCCGAGAAGCGCTGCGCACAGTGGCGGCTGATCAAGGTGTAACACACCCAGGACACCGCGGTTCCGAGCAGCAGCCACTCGCCGAAACCGACCTCGCCGGTAAACAGGCGCGATGGTTGTCCGCGCGTCACGACTAGCAGGCAGCCGAACAGCGCCAGCGCGACGCCCAGCGCTTTCTTTGGCGACATCGGCAAGCGAAACAGCAGGCTGTCTACGAGCGCGATCATCGCCGGTATGAAAGCGACGACGAGCGCGCCGCGGCCGGCTTCCACGCGTCTTAGGCCGTAGAGAAAGAAGACGTTGTAGCAAAAGATTCCGGTCAATCCGAGCGCGGCGAGCAACAGCCATTGTCGGCCGGTCCACTTCGGCCAGCCTTCGTGGCGGATCAGCAGTGCGCCGAGGATCAGCGTGGCGATGGCGAAGCGCCAACTGGCGACCGCCAGCGGCGCGGCTTCCTGCACCGCGACCCGGCCGGCGATCCAGGTCCCGCCCCAGAACAGCGCGGTGAGCACGAGCTTGAGGTAAGTGGCGGGTGGCGTTTGCGACATCGGCGAGCCTTCCGTGGCACGGAGGACAGAAGAGGAAGACGCGAGTTTATAGATACGCAGCATTTTTACAATTGGCTTATCTCGCATCCGCTGAAGTAAAATCGAGCCGAACGTCGCAAGAGGAGAAGTCGTGGCCGTCGAAGACAGCAAGCGCGCGCACGCCGATCGCATGATCGCCGAGGCGATACGCAATCGCCAGACGCGCGAAGCGGGCTACCGGGAACAGGCGCTGAAAATTTACCCGTGGATTTGCGGCCGCTGCAGCCGCGAATTCACGCGCGAGAACGTGCAGCAGCTCACCGTGCACCACAAGGATCATAACCACGACAACAATCCGCCCGATGGCAGCAATTGGGAACTGCTCTGCCTCTATTGCCACGACAACGAACATTCGCGCGAACTCGACGCCGAGGCCGCGCGCCAGTCCGGCGTCGGCAGCCTCGGCTCGGCGGCGGCGAGCCGGGCGACCGCGCAGCCTTTTGCCAATCTGAAAGACCTGCTCAAGAAGAGCGGGCGCTGACGAGGGTCGATCGGGCAGCATAGTCCGGTACAAGCATAGGCGTCGGGCTTTCGGTCGCGCTCTTGAATCGAAACAACGGTCGCTCCATTGCTTTCAACTCCGGTTGAAAGCGAAGCGCCGCAGCAAAAATAGAAGAAGAGGATGTCGAACCATGTCGCTCGTATCTCTGTTGCTCACGCTTTTGCCGATCGTTGTCATCCTGGCCATGCTGATCGTCTGGAAGAAGTCGGCCGATGTCAGCGGGATCGTCGGCTGGGCCGTGATCTCACTGGTTGCGATAACGGCGTTTCAGACCACCATCGAAGTCGTTCTTCGCTCAACCGCAGCGGGCTTCATCCGTTCATTCTCGGTCTCGCTGATCGTGGCGATGTCGCTCCTGCAGATGGCCTATATGGAAAAAACCGGGGCGCTCAGGCGAATCATCATTTTCATCAAGACCATCGCGCGCGAAAACCGTGCGGTTCAGATCATGATGATCAACATCGGTTTCGGGACCTTGATGGTGGCGGTCGGCGCCACCCCGGTCTCGCTGCTGCCGCCCATCCTCGTCGCCATGGGCTATTCGACCTACGTGGCGATCGCCCTGCCGGCGATCGGTTACGATGCGCTGTGCACCTATGCGCTGCTCGGTGCGCCTATCGTCGTGTTTGTCGACGTCGCCAACGGCTTTCTCGGCAAGGGCAACGAAATCAGCCTGTCACAGGCGGGACTGGTGTTCTTCATGTTCCTGCCGATTGTGTCGACCCTGATCGGCGTCAGCATGCTGTGGATCGTCGGCCGCTGGGAGGCCCTGAAAGAGGGCTGGCTCCCCTGCCTGATCACCGGCGTCGTGATCGGGCTCGTATCCTTCGTCACCAACCGCTACGACAATCTGGTCGTCCTCACCGGCATTCTGTGCGGCCTGGCCGTGATTCTGGCGATGATCGTCTATCTCAGGATGACCGGCCGCAAACTGATCGACAAGAGCCAGCTCAGCGCGGAGGAACTGGCTTACGCACGGACCTATCCCTTGTGGCGGGCGCTGAGTCCGTGGTTGATCCTCGTCCTCCTGATCCTGGCACTCAATGTTCCCAAGGAGATGTTCAATTTCCTCTATCGCGAGCTGCGTCTGCCGATCAACGGGCTGACCGCCAACGGCGCCCCGCTGGAAACCCGGGCGCTGTGGCAGGCCTATACCTGGATACTGGTCAGCACCCTGCTCTCGATCCCGTTTATCCGCCCGAGCCATGCGCAGGTCAGGGATACGCTCAAGGTGTGGTTCAAGCGCGCGCCGCGCCCGGTTTTTTCTGCCGCCATCTTCTTCGCCATTGGCGAAATCATGAACATGTCGGGTTTCAGCATGGCCACGAAAACATTCGCCGTTCCAAGCATGGTCAAGGTATTGGCCGACTATTCGGCGGAGTTCTTCTCCGGGGCCTACGGCGCTGTCGTGACCTACATCGGATTGTTCGGCGGTTTCGTTACCGGCAGCGAGGCGTCGACAATTGCCATGTTCGGCAAGTACACCCTGACGACCGCCAGGAATCTGAACATGGATACGCAAGGCATGATCCTGATCATGGCGGCGCTGGCTTTCGGCGGCGGGCTGGCGAGCGTCATTTCCCCCGCCAAGCTGCAAAACGCGGCCGCATCGATCGACAAACTCGGGGCGGAGAATCAGGTGATCCGGACCGCGTTCGTCTTTTCGCTGCTGCTGACGCTGGTCACTTCGATCTTCGTTCTCCTGTTCTTGTCAATCAGGATCACTTGAGCCGGTAGAACCCGCCCCCTTGCCCGGAAGAAGTCATTGACACTGACGACAGTAGGGTTTAAGTTCTGCCGACTGACCAGTCGGCAGAACAAGAATGAAGCAGGCTTTTTTCCAACTTCCGCTCGAAAAGCACGAGGCCATCGTCAACGCCGCGCTCGGTGAATTCGGCCGGCACGACTTCGCCGCGGCCTCGCTCGACCGGATCGTCGCGGCGGCCGGCATCTCCAAGGGCGGCCTGTACGAATACATCGCCACCAAGGACGAACTTTATCTCCACTGCATGGAGCTCGCCTGGTCCCGCCTCTATCAATACATCAAGGCGGAGTTGGCGCTCGCCAACACGCCGCTGCCCGCCGACATCCTCGAACGCTTCATGGGCGTCTCTCGCATCGCGATCGAATGGTATTTGCAGAATCCGGTCCTGCTCGAATTGATCGTGCGCATCGCCCGGTTGCCGCGCGACGGGCTGGCGGCAAAGGCCGAGGCGGTTTTCGCCAGCCACTTCGCCGAAATCTTTTCCGGCCTCGCCGCCGACCGTCTGGCCTATCCGTTGCCGCAGCTCGTCGACTTGGTCAAGTGGCTGCTGGTCAAGACGCGCAAGGACGTCTTGCTGGAGATCAGCGCCGGACGATCGCCGGACGAGGTGCGCCGCGTCTATCTCGAGGAATGGGCGTTCTTCTGTTCGGTGTTGAGCCAGGGCGTTTATCGGCCGGGTTGAGGCGAGGAAGCGCCTCGTCTTTTTTTTGTGCGTTTGACCGACTCGTCAGTCGGCGATTTCTAAAGGGGGAACGTGATGCTGGGATTGGGGGATTGGGGCGTGAGCATGGCCTTTCTATTGACCTTGGGCTCGACCGCCTTGTGTGCGGTCTATGGCTTTATCAACTGGAACAAGCCGGGGCCGGAAGTTGAAATCGAAGAGATTGCCGAAGAAGAGGCTTGGGAGAAGCAAGAGATGCGGAATGAAGCGCGGGGTGGCCAACAATGAATGCGACCGTTGCCATCACCACCCTCGTCTATCTGGCGATCACCGCCGGGTTGGGCTATCTCGGTTACACGCAGACCAAGACCTCGAAAGATTACCTCCTGGCCGGGCGCAAGGTTCATCCGGTGATCATGGCCGTATCCTACGGCTCGACCTTCATTTCGACCGCGGCCATCGTCGGTTTCGGCGGCGCCGCTGCGGTCTTCGGCATGGGCATCCTGTGGCTGACCGTGCTCAATATCTTCCTCGGCATCTTCATCGCCTTCATCGTTTTCGGCAAGCCGACGCGGCGCATGGGACACCTGCTCGACGCGCACACCTTTCCCGAATTCATCGGCAAGCGTTACGAATCGAAATTCCTGCAGGTCGCCTGCGCGGCGCTGATCTTCATCGGCATGCCGCTCTATGCCGGCGCGGTGATGCTCGGCGGCGTGAGCTTTCTGACCGTGGCACTCGGACTGTCGCAAAACATGGCGCTCCTGACCATCGTCGTCATCGTCGGCTTTTACGTGATGATGGGCGGCATGAAAGGCGTGATGTACACCGACGCTTTCCAGGGCGCGATCATGGTCGTCGGCATGGTTCTGCTGCTGTGGTATGCCTACAGCGGCCTGGGCGGCGTCGTTCCGGCGCACGAGCAACTGACGGCGCTCGCCGACAAGGTGCCGGCAGCGCTGACCGCGCGCGGACACCGCGGCTGGACGGCGATGCCGGCGCTGTTCTCGCCCCTGTGGTGGACCTTGATCTCGACCGTGGTGATGGGCGTCGGCATCGGCGTGCTGGCGCAGCCGCAGCTCGTCGTCCGCTTCATGACCGTGAAGAGCGACCGCGAGCTCAACCGCGGCGTGGTCATCGGCGGCGTCTTCATCATGCTGATGACCGGCGTCGCTTTTGTCGTCGGCGCGCTGTCGAACGTCTATTTCATGAACGCCTCAGGCCAGATCGCCGTCGCCGCAGCCGGCTCGCCGGACAACGTCATCCCGCTGTTCATCAAAAACAATATGCCGGCGTGGTACACGGCGGTGTTCATGATTACCCTGCTGGCCGCTGCGATGTCGACTCTGAGCTCGCAGTTTCACACCATGGGCTCGGCGATCGGCCATGACATCATGGACAAGGGCATGGGGCTCAAGGCCGAAAGACCGGTGCGCGTGATGCGCATCGCCATGCTCGCGGCAATCCTGATCAGCACGCTCACCGCCTATTTCCTGCCGGCCTTCTTCAAGGACGGCGCGACCATCATCGTCAACGGCACCTCGCTGTTCTTCGGCCTCTGCGCCGGCAGTTTCCTGGCGATCTACGCGCTCGGGCTGTACTGGCAAGGCGTCAGCCGGGCCGGCGCGCACGCGGGTTTCCTGAGCGGGTTGGTGGTGAGTCTTTTCATCATTCTGTTCGTTTTCGAGAAAGTCTCCAAACCGCTCGGACTCTGCCAACTGCTCTTCGGCATGCCTTCGCTCGGAACCGGAATGCCGCTCAAGGACGTCGATCCGCTGGTGTACGCGGTGCCGGTGTCATTGCTGTTTACCGTGCTGGTCAGTTTCTTTTCGCGCAAGCCAGGCGCCGCGCATCTGGCGGCCTGTTTTCCGGAGAGTCCAGTGGCCACGAGCGCCCGCTTGTCCAGCGCCCGACCGCAAGAGCAAGCCACGGGCGCCTGACCGCCGCCGCGCGCGTTAAACCAATCGATCTGAGTCGTCAGGCGGCAAACACAAATAATGTTTGCAGCCTGACGGCGGCCACGGTTTATACTCCCGCCAGCCCCAGCTTAGCGATGGATGAGCCATGTATTGGGAAAAAGAATTAGAACAGCTCGAGCGCAGGGATCTCGAGCATCTGCAACTCGAGCGCTTGATGACGACCTTACGGCAGGCGGCCAATTCGCCGTACTACGCAAGGGTCCCGGAAATCACGCGCACGCTGACCAGCGGACTCAAGTCGATCGCCCGGATTGGCGAGCTCCCCTTCACGACCAAGGAGGACTTGCGCAAGGACTTTCCCTGGGGATTCCTGGCCACCGACAAGCGCGAGGTCGTGCGCCTGCACAGTTCGAGCGGAACGACCGGCAACCCCGTCGCCGTCTATCACAACCGGTACGATCTTGCGAGTTGGGCCAATCTGATGGCGCGCTCGATGTATGCCGCCGGCGTGCGCGACACCGATGTATTTCAGAACATCTGCGGTTACGGATTGTTCACCGGCGGTCTCGGCTTCCAGTACGGCGCCGAAAAGCTCGGCTGCCTTTCCATCCCGGCCGGCGCGGGAAACAGCCTGCGCCAGATCAAGCTGATGCGCGATTTCGGCACCAGCGTCGCGCATGCCATTCCGAGCTATCTCGGGCGCCTGTTCGACGTCTTCAGCGAAGAAGGGCTGGATCCGCGCCGCGACACCAGGCTGCATACCCTGGTCATCGGCGCCGAGCCGCATACCGAGGAGCACCGGCGGCGCATCGAGGCGATGTTCGGGGTCAAGGCCTACAACTCTTTCGGCCTCTCGGAAATGAACGGCCCCGGCGTCGCCTTCGAATGCACGCAGCAGAACGGCTTGCATGTCTGGGAAGATGCCTATGTCGTCGAGATCATCGACCCGGTCACGCTGCAGCCGGTCGCCGACGGCGAAACCGGCGAACTCGTGATGACCACGCTCGACCGCCAGGCGATGCCGATCATCCGCTATCGCACCCGCGACCTGACGCGCTTTCTGCCCGGCCGCTGCGCCTGCGGCCGCACCCACCGGCGCATCGACCGCATCAGCGGGCGCTCGGACGACATGTTCATCATCAAAGGCTGCAATGTCTTCCCGATGCAGATCGAGGGCGTGCTGATGAAGCTGCCGGAAGTCGGCGACGACTACCGCATCACGCTCGAAACACTGGACGACCAGGACGAGATGATCGTCGAAGTCGAAGTGAAAGCCGAGTGGTTCCGCGGCGACCTGGCTTTCCTCGACCGGCTGCAGCGGCACATCACCCGCCTGATCCGCGACGAGGTGCTGGTCCGCCCGCTGATCAAGCTGGTCGAACCGGGGTCGATTCCAAAGGCCGAAGGCAAGGCGGTGCGGGTCTTCGACCGGCGCAGCAAGTAAGACGAAGGGAGCGCGAAGATGAGCTATCAGGTTTCCATATTCCTCGAGAACAAACTCGGCCGCCTCGAGAAAGTGACGGCGGTGCTCAAGGACGCGGCGATCAATATCCGCTCGATCCACCTGAATCACACCGCCAACGGCTGGGGAATACTCAACCTGGTCGTTTCCGACCCCCAGCTCGCGCATCGGCGCCTCAATGCTGCCGGCATGTCGGCGGCCCTGCGCGAGATCGTCGTCGTCAGCATGGCCGACAAACCCGGCGGGCTCGACGAACTGCTCAAGGACATCGTCAAAGCCGGCGTCAACTTCACCAACGTCTACGGGCGCGCGGCGACCAAGGGCGACAGCGCCTTTCTGGTCATCGACGTCGAGGACATTCCAGAGGCCAAGACCAGGCTGGCCAATGTGGGCCTCGAAATTCTCGGCGACCAGCAGGTCTACGGCAACTGAGCCGAATCGCTTGCCCCATCGGCCATCGCCCGCAACAAGCGATCGATCACCGCCATGGCCGCCGACACCTCGCTCACCCATCCTTTGTTTTCCTCGCGCAATGTCGTCGTCCCCTTGGCGACGCTGTGTTGCCTGCTCTGGGGCAGTTCCTATCCGGCCATCAAGAACGGCTTTGCCCTGTTCGCCATCGAAGCGTCCGATTATTCCGGCAAGACGCTCTTCGCCGGCTGGCGCTGCCTGCTGGCCGGGCTGGTGCTGCTGCTCATCGCCGCCTTCTCGCGAAAGAAGATCTTCGCCCCGAGCTTCAAGGACCTGCTCGAAGTCAGCCTGCTTGGCCTGCTCGAGACCTCGTTCATGTTCATCCTTCTCTACCTGGGACTGGCCTATACCACGGGCGTCAAGGGTTCGCTGGTACTCAACGGCACGGCACCTTTCTTCAGCGTGCTGCTGGCTCACTTCATTTACCGCGACGACCGGCTGACCCGCGCCAAGAGCCTCGGCTGCGCGCTCGGCTTCGCCGGCGTCGTGGCGGTCAATTTCAACCAGGAGCTGCTCGACTTCAATTTCAAGTTCATCGGCGAAGGCTGCGTCATTCTCTCCGCTCTCTTCTTCGCGGTCGGCATGATTTACGGCAAGCGCGTTTCGCAGCGGATGGACGCCAGCCTGATGACCGGCTACCAGCTGACGATCGGCGGCGCTGCGCTGCTGCTCGCCGGCTACGCACTCGGCGGCACGCTGCCCGAGTTGTCGCTGAAATCGTCGCTGATTCTCGGCTACCTCGTCCTGAGTACCTCGGCCAGCTACGCCCTGTGGACCGTCCTGCTGAAATATAACCGCGTCGGCCGCGTCAGCGTCTTCAATTTTCTGGTCCCGGTCTTCGGCGCGCTGCTCTCGGCGATCTTCCTCGACGAAACCTTCCTCGAATGGAAGAACCTCGCAGCCTTGGCGCTGGTCTGCTCCGGCATCTGGCTGGTGAACAGGGAAAAATAAGCCTTTGCCAGCCCCGGTCAGGGCGAATGTCCGCTTGCCGCTTGCCCTTTGATCGCCATGGCCGCTTCGCGCGGCGCGTCTTGCCGGCATGGCTCCGGCCGCTTGCGCAACGCGGCTTCCGACCGTTGCGGTCCGCTGGCCGATCGGCCTTTTTCCCGTTATCTCTGACCCGGCACGGTGTGTGAGCACGCCGTTTGCCGGAATACGCTTGCCGGCCGGTTTTCTTCCTGGCTGGAAACCAAAACCTCGCAATCGTGTCAATGAAACAAGCGCCACTTTCTCATTTGTCATTTTTCGCTGTCGGCGGTACTTTCGCGTCGTGATGGAGCACATATGAAGAATAGACTGCTGTGCTTGGCGTTCTTCCTGGCCACAACGGTGCGCGCGGCGATGCCCGTTTCGGCGATGCCGCCGCCGCAACCCTTGCAACCTTTGGAACAGCAGTCGCAGGCCATGCACTTGGCGGCCATGTTGCTGGTCCGCCTGCCCTATAAGCCGCTGCCGCTTGACGATGCCCTGTCGAAAATAATTTTCGACAATTACCTCGAGGCGCTCGATTCGGACAAACTCTATTTCACCAAAGCCGACCTCGCGCAAATGGCCGGCGACCGCACCCGGCTCGACGACGCCATCCTCGATGGCGACCTGAGCATTCCCTTTGCCATTTTCAACCGCTACGCGCAGCGCATGTCCGAGCGCTATGCGTACGCGCGCGGCTTGCTCAAGGAGGGTTTCAACTTCATCCAGAAGGAAAGCTTTCTTTACGAACGCAAGAAGAAAGCCTGGCCGGATTCGCACAAGGAATTGCAGGCCTTGTGGCGCAAGCGCGTCAAGAACGATTGGCTGCAACTGAAGCTCTCGCACGAACAGGATGCCGCCATTGTCGATACCCTCGATAAACGCTATGAGGATTCGCAGAAGAAGATCGCGCGTATCAGCAGCGAAGATGTCTTCGAGATCTTCATGAACGCCTATACCACCGCAATCGATCCGCACAGCACCTACATGGGGTCGCGGGAAGCAGACGACTTCGAGATCTCGATGCGCCTGTCGCTGTCCGGCATAGGGGCAGCCCTCGCCGAGAAGGATAACGAGACGACGATACAAAGTCTGACCCCGGGCGGGCCGGCGGCCCTGTCGGGACAGCTCAAGGTCGGGGACCGCATCGTCGCAGTTGGCGAGGGCGAAAGCGAGCCGCTGACGGACATTCGCGGCTGGCGGCTGGACGATGCCGTGGCGCTGATCCGCGGCGCAGCCGATTCACGGGTCCGCCTGGCGGTGCTGGCGGCCGACGCCGATCCGGATGGCGAGCGCAAGCTCGTCACGCTGGTGCGCAAGAAAATCGCCCTGGACGATCAGTCCGCGACAAAATCGCTCTCGATCGTCATCGACGGGGCGAAAGTGCGCCGCATCGGGGTGATCACCCTGCCTTCCTTCTACAGCGATTTCGAAGCGCGGCAACGAGGCGAGGAAGACTTCAAGAGCGCGACCCGCGACGTCGCGCGCGTAGTCGATGAGCTGAAGCAGGAGCGGGCTGACGGCATCCTGCTCGACTTGCGCAACAATGGCGGCGGTTCGCTGATCGAGGCGGTCGAATTGGCCGGCCTGTTCGTCGGTGCCGGCCCCATCGTGCAGCAACGCGATGCCACGGGCGAGATCAACGTGGCCAGCGCTAGCAACGCCGGGAGCGGACCCGCCTGGGACGGTCCCCTTGCAGTCCTGATCAACCGCAACTCCGCGTCCGCATCGGAGATATTTACCGCGGCCATTCAGGATTACCGGCGCGGCTTGATCATCGGCCAACCGAGTTTTGGCAAGGGCACCGTGCAAACCGTGATCAATCTCGACGATTTGGCGGACAACGAAAAGCCGCAATTTGGCGAACTCAAAATAACCACCGCGCAGTTCTTCCGCATCAATGGCGGCACGACGCAGCTGCGCGGCGCGAAACCGGATATCTTCTTGCCGGCGGCTTCCGATCCGGGTGACTATGGCGAAGCGAGCTTTGCCAATGCGCTGCCCTGGACCAAAATCAAACCCGCGGCCTATTCCCGGGCTGGCGACTTCCGCGCTTTGCTGGGCCCGCTCACCCTGCGCCATGAGAATCGCGTCAGGAAGAACAAGGACTTTCAAAACCTGCAGGAAAACCTTGCCGAACTGAAGCGCCTGCTCGACAAGAATGTCATCTCGCTCAATGAAACCGAGCGGCGCCACGAACGTGATGCTCTGGCGTCGCGATTGAAGGTGCGCCAGGCACGCACCGCCACTGCAAACGAAGGCGCACCGGATGGCGAAGCGGCAGGCAAAAAAGCCAAGGACATCTTGTTGGCCGAGGCGGTCCATATTCTCAGCGATGAAGTCGGGCTCCTTGGTCCGCGCATCGAGCTGGCCGCCAGTGCCAAGGCGGTTTCCAATCCGCGCCACGGCAAGACCAAGGGCCTCGGGCCGATCGCCGATAGCGGCGGTTGCGAAGACACGTCCAGTTCGCCGTCCCCTGGGGCCAGCCACGCTTGCGTCCAGCGCCTGCAGTGACTTGTCGGCGTCATCGGCTTGGCCAACCTTGGCGCTCGAGGAATGCGATCGACTGGCTGTCGCGTCCACCAGCCGACAGCGCGCGCGTCTTCCGCGGCAAGCCGGTCGCGCTGGCCGGCGCATCGCCGGGGAATTTCGCCACGGTTCGCGCGCAAAACGCCTGGCTGCCGGTGTTCCGCGGGCGCCGATCTCTGGTCGGGCGGCCGCCTGCTCGTGCCGCGCGCGGCGGGCCTTATCGGCACCGACGGGGAAATCAGCGATGCCGAAACGCGCGAACACATCGCCAGATTCGTCAGGGGTTTCGTCGATTACGTGCGTACGCGACCGCACCGGCCGTGATTGAACGGCCGCTGCGCGCAGCGGCCGACTAGAACGACGGAATCGTCGCGAAGCCGTGCTTCTCGAGCATCGCCATCCCGGCGGCGACGTCGTCGACCTTGATCACGATCACCGCCTTGTCGGCCTTGTGCTCGAGCGAGGCGTACAGGTACTCGATGCCGACCCCTTCGTCGCGGAACAGCGCCATGATGCGCGCCAGTTCGCCCGGATGGTCGGGGACCTCGACGCCGATGACGTCGGTCTCGCGCGCGGTGAAGCCGGCGCCCTTGAGCACCGCGACGGCGGCGTCGGGCCGGTCGGCGACCATGCGCAGGATGCCGAAATCGGTGGTGTCGGCGATCGAGATGGCGCGCAAATTAATGCCGGCCCCCGCCAGCAGCGCAGTCACGTCGGCCAGCCGGCCGGTGGCGTTCTCCATGAAGATGGAAATCTGCTTGATGATCATCAGATGCTCCTCTTGTCGATGATGCGCTTGGCCTTGCCCTCGCTGCGCGGGATGGAACGCGGCTCGACCAGCTTGATGTGGGCGCTGATGCCGAGTTCGCTCTTGAGTTCGTCGTGGATGCGCTTGCGCAGCTGTTCCATGGCGCGCGTGACGTCGGAGAACACGCTCTCCTCGACTTCGACCTGGATTTCGATTTCGTCGAGGTGGCTGGCGCCGCGGTCGATGAAGATCTGGTAATGCGGCTGCGTGCCTTCGATGCGCATCAGCACGTTCTCGATCTGCGACGGGAAGCAGTTGACGCCGCGGATGATCATCATGTCGTCGGTGCGGCCGAGCAGGCGGTGGATGCGCACCGTCGTGCGTCCGCAGGGGCAGGGTTCGCGCATCAGGTAGGTGATGTCGCGCGTGCGGTAGCGCAGCAGCGGCGAGCCTTCGCGCTTGAGGCTGGTGATCACCAGTTCGCCCTTCTCGCCGTCGGGCAGGACGGCGCCGGTCTCAGGATCGATGATCTCGGGATAGAAATAGTCTTCGTTGAAGTGCTGGCCGTTCTTGTGCTCGCACTCCG
>CAIXAY010000213.1 GCA_903917505.1 uncultured beta proteobacterium
GGCATCTCTGCCGTTCAAGCTGACCGGCGCGCAGCAGCGCGTGATCGGCGAGATCAGCGCCGATCTCACGCAGCCTTGCCCGATGCAACGCCTGCTGCAAGGCGATGTCGGCAGCGGCAAGACCATCGTCGCCGCGCTGGCCGCGTGTCAAGCGATCGAAGCTGGCTACCAGGTGGCTTTCATGGCGCCGACCGAGATCCTCGCCGAACAGCATTACCTCAAGCTGTGCGGCTGGTTCGCGCCGCTCGGCATCGAAGTCGGGTGGTTGACCGGCAGCCTGAAGAAAGCCGCCAAGCAGGCGGCGCAGCGCCAGGTGGCAAACAGCGCACAACTCATCGTCGGCACGCACGCGCTGATCCAGGAGGGCGTGGACTTCGCGCGCCTGGGCTTGGCCATCGTCGATGAGCAGCACCGCTTCGGCGTCGCGCAGCGGCTCGAGCTGCGCAAGAAAGGTGTCAAAAGCGCGGGCGCCCTGCCGCCGCACCAGTTGATGATGTCGGCGACGCCGATTCCGCGCACGCTGGCGATGAGCTATTACGCCGACCTCGACGTCTCGGTGCTCGACGAGTTGCCGCCTGGGCGCCGGCCGATCCGCACCAAGCTCGTCGCCGATACGCGCCGCGCCGAAGTGATTGCCCGCGTGCGCGGCGCCATCGCCGCCGGTCGGCAGGCCTACTGGGTCTGCCCGCTGATCGAGGAATCGGAAAAGCTGCAGCTGCAAACCGCGCTCGATACGCACGCCGCGCTCTCCGCCGAACTGTCCGGCCTGCGCATCGGCCTCGTGCACGGGCGCCTGAAAATCGATGAAAAAGCCGCGGCGATGGCCGCGTTCGCCGCCGGGCAATGCGACGTGCTGGTGGCCACGACCGTGATCGAGGTCGGCGTCGACGTGCCCAACGCCAGCCTGATGGTCATCGAGCATGCCGAGCGTTTCGGCCTGTCGCAATTGCACCAGTTGCGCGGCCGAGTCGGGCGCGGCGAGCACGATTCGGTGTGCGTGCTGCTCTATCAGGGGCCGCTCTCGGAAACCGCGCGGGCGCGCCTGAAAATAATTTTCGAGAATACCGACGGCTTCGAGATCGCGCGCCACGACCTGCATCTGCGCGGCCCCGGCGAGTTTGTCGGCAGCCGCCAGTCGGGCGTGCCGCTGTTGCGCTACGCCGATCTCGAAAGCGACGCGGACCTTGTCGAACTGGCGCGCGGCATGGCCGAACGACTGCTGCGCGAGGCGCCCGGGCGGGTCAGGCAGCATCTAACGCGCTGGCTCGGCAGCCGCGAAGAACTGCTCAAGGCCTGAACTCTTCCGGCAACAGGAAAGTCAATGACATTGTCAAGTCAGCCGGCGCTCGGCGCGGCCGGCTGTCCTCGTCACGAACCATTCTTCGTATGCAAATGGCATGTTTAGGTCTAGTATTGAGTCCAGGAACTCGCAACTTTCCGATGGATTTGCCGGCGACCCGGTAAACAGCTGCTCTCCAACCCGCGCGGAGACAAGACGGTGAATCTCTTCCACAAGATGCTCGTGGCGCCGCCGGTTTCGGCCCTCCTTCTGCTGCTGCTCTGGGCAGTCAGCTACCAGTTGATGGATACGACGGCGCTCGCCGTATTGATTTTGGCCACCTTCGGATCAATCGGCGCGGGTTTCGCAATGGCGCGAGGAATTTCTCGTCGTGTGGCGCAGGTGACCACCGCGACGCGCCGCATCGCCGCAGGCGACCTGCAAAAGGATATTTCGCGCGAGGGCGATGACGAAGTCGCCGAGATACTGGAAGCGCTGCATGGCATGCAGGGCCGCGGATGGGTCGATTATCAATTCATGGATCCGATCTCGAAAAAGGTCAGGCAGAAGTCCGGTTATTCGGTGCGCCTGCCCGGGTATGATGTCGTCATCGCCGTCGGCATCTACAAGGACTAGCCGGGTCCGTTCGGCGCGAAGAGATTGCGTGGGCCGATCCCGGTCCGACCCGAGGCGCTTGTGCCGGGGCCGATCGGCGGCAACAACAGCCCGGAACCTCACCCGAACGTCACGCTTGCCTGGTGCCGGTGTTTCCACTACCCTTTGCCATTCCAGCTGGCCTCGTCGTCGCCGGCTTTCCCGCAGAGCGCCAATTCCCGGATCGTGAGCATCCATGGCTGACAAGATCAAAGTCATGATCGTCGATGACTCGGCCGTCGTGCGCCAGGTGGTCGCTGCGGCGCTGGCCGGCGATCCGGGCATCGAGGTCATCGCCACCGCCTCGGACCCGATCTTCGCGTTGCAGAAAATGCAAACCCGCTGGCCCGACGTCCTGGTGATCGACATCGAGATGCCGCGCATGGACGGCATCACCTTTCTCAAGAAGATCATGGCCGAACACCCGACGCCGGTCGTCGTCTGTTCCTCGCTCGCCGAGGAGGGCGCGCAGGCGACTTTCGAGGCCATGGCCGCCGGCGCGATCGCGATCATCACCAAGCCCAAACTTGGGCTCAAGAGTTTCCTCGAAGACGCCTCCAACGATATCGTGCAGGCCGTGCGCAGCGCCGCGCGCGCCAATATGCGCGCGGTGCGCAGCGAATCTGCGGCGCCGCACCAGGCCGAGCCCGCTCGCGCCAGGCTCGACGCCGATGCCGTGCTCAGCGCCGGCAGCCGGGCCCTCGCGCACACCACCGACCAGGTCGTGGCGATCGGCACCTCGACCGGCGGCACGCAGGCGCTCGAAGCCGTGCTCACCAGGTTGCCGGCGACCAGCCTGGGCATCGTCATCGTCCAGCACATGCCGGAAAAATTCACCGCGATGTTCGCGCAGCGCCTGAACGAGCTGTGCCAGATCGAGGTGCGCGAGGCGCGCAACGGCGACCGGGTGATTCCTGGCCTGGCGCTGATCGCGCCGGGCGGGCGGCACATGATGCTCAAGCGCAACGGCGCGCAATATGCGGTCGAAGTCATCGACGGGCCGCTGGTCAACCGGCACAAGCCTTCGGTCGACGTGCTGTTCCGTTCGGTGGCCAAATTCGCCGGCAGCAATGCGCTCGGCATCATCATGACTGGCATGGGCGACGACGGCGCGCGCGGCATGAAGGAAATGCACGACGCCGGCGCTAAGACGATCGCCCAGGACGAAGCGAGCTGCGTCGTTTTCGGCATGCCCAAGGAGGCGATCAAGCTCGGCGGTGCCGAGCAGACGATGGCGCTGGGGCAGATTCCGGCGGCGATTGTCAATTACGGGAATGGAGGCTGAGGCAATGGACGTTCAGGCTGCGTTGGATGCAATTGCCGCCGAGGCCGCACGCGGCGACCTGGTGTTCACCACCCATGCCGATATCGCCCTGCGCGTGCAGCGGGCGCTCGAAGATCCCGATTGCTCGATCGAGCGGCTGAGCAAGCTGATCGCCGCCGAGCCTATCCTCGCGGCGAGGATCGTCAGCATGGCCAATTCGGCGGCCTACAATCCTGCTGGCCGGGAAATCTCCGGCGTCGGGCAGGCCGTCGCCCGGCTAGGTTTCAAGACCCTGCACACGCTGACCATGGCCGTCGTCGTGCGTCAGATGCAGGAAATGTCAGGTAGCGCCGAGCAGAGAGACCTGGCGCGGCGGCTGTGGCAGCACACCACCCATGTCGCCGCGCTGGCACGCGTCATCGCGCGGCGCGTGACGCGGCAGGACCCGGAAGCGGCTTTTTTCGCCGGCATCGTGCACGAAGTCGGCGGCTTCTATCTGATCGCCCGGGCCGGCGCCTTTCCCAGCCTGCTCAGCAGCGACCTCTCGCCCTGGCACGGCGAGGGCGAAGCCGCGCTGGGTCGCTCGCTGCTCGGCGCGCTTGGCGTTCCGGCAACGATCAGCGCTGCGCTTGAAACGCTGTGGCAGGGCTATCTGGCAATGCCGCCACGCAGCCTGGGTGACACGCTGCTGCTCGCCGATCAACTGGCGCCGGTCGAGTCGCCGCTCAGCGAACTCGCCGGCATGGGACGCCGCGGCCTGCCCGCCGATCTCGATCTGTCGATCGACGACGCCATGCTCAGCCGCATCCTTGCCGATTCCGCGGCCGAAGTCGATGCGCTGAGCCACGCCTTGCAGAGCTAGGAAAGCGCCGGCCACGCCCGACATCCGTCGCGGCGGCTTCAACCGGCGTCGCGATCCGTCTTTCCCTGGCCGCTGCGGCGCTGCGATCTCGCGGGGCCGCATTCGCCATGCGCATTCGCCGGGCAGATTTTCGGGCTCATTGCCCCGATCCGGCCCGCACGGCGCCCCGATCATCGCGCCCATTATGCCGAGGGTATATTTGCAAATATGTCTATGGTATACTAGCGGCTGTCGGGTTCGCCCGCCACGAAACGAGATTTTGTCATGCCCTGCCTGTTTTCAGCGAGTAATTTTTTCTTGCGCCGGTCCTGCGGCACATTGCCCAAGGCCGGGGCGTCTAGGCCAAGATGCGCGCGCACAGCAGCGTCTTCCATCATGCCGTACCGTCACGGCAATATCGCACCCTGCTCAACCTCGGCGTGGCGCTGATCGCCATGGTCGCCATCCTCGCGGCGCTCTTGACGCTGGAGCATTCGCATAATGAAGCCGAGTCACGCGCCATCCTGACGACGCGAAATCTCGCCAAGTCGATCGCCCAGACCGTCAGCAGCCAGCTCGACACCATCGATATCGCCCTGCGCGCATCAACCCGGGAAATCGGCCGGCAGATTGCCAGCGGCCGGGTCGACAAGGAATCGATTTCGGCGCTGCTCGCCGAGCAGCGCGAGCGCATTCCCGCGGTTGCCAACTTCCGGGCGACGGACGCCGAGGGCGTCGTCTACGGGCCGGACACCGCGTCAACAATCAACATTTCCGACCGCGGACATTTCAACCGGTTGCGCGCCGATGCTGGGCCGCATCAGCAACCAATGGGTGTGATCCTTCGCGCGGCGCATCGATCTGCCCGACGGATCGTTTGGCGGCGTCGTCTTTGCCACGCTGGCGATCGACGAACTCGAGAAAATGTTTGCGCAAATCAAGCTGGCTGCCAACAGTTCCATCGCGCTGCGCGACGCCGACCTGCGCCTGGTCGCGCGTTATGCCGGCCCGCACGCCGACAACCTGGCGCGCAGCGAGAAGCGGATGTCGGACGGTTTTCGCCAGGTCTTCGAAGGCAATCCGCTGGAAGGCAGCTACGCCAGCGGCACCAGCGGTGTCGACGGGATCAACCGGCTGTTTTCCTATCACCGCGACGCAAAATACGGCTTCCTCGTCAATGTCGGCATCGATCGCGATTCGGCATTCGCCGATTGTCGCAGGCAGGCGTGGACCGTCTCGGGGCTGGTGTCCGTTTTTATCCTGGCGACGCTGATCTTCGCGCACCTGATCGGCTGCGCCTGGCGGCGGCAGGAGAACGCCGCGGCATCGTTCGAGGAAGCGCAGAAGATCGCGCGCATCGGCCACTATCGCTACGACTTGAAGAGCGGGCGCTGGATCAGTTCGGAAATTTTCGATCAGATCTCCGGCATCGATCCCGACTTTGTGCGCAATGCCGGAAGCTGGGTCGAACTGGCCGCTCCCGACTGTCGCGATGCGCGCCACGCCGAAATCCACGATGTCATCGTGCGGGGCGAGGCCGGCGAAAGCGAGTACCGCATTATCCGCCGCTCGGATGGTCGCGAGCGCTGGGTGTATAGCAAGGCGAAAATGCAGTTCGCGGCGGATGGCAGCCCGCGCCCGGTGGTGGGGACGGTGCAGGACATCACCGCCCGAAAACGCGCGGAATCGGATCTGCGCGTCGCCGCGATGGCCTTCGATTCGCAGGAGGCAATGATCATCACCGACAGCAACGCGGTGATCCTGCGCGTCAATCGGGCGTTCACCGAGAACACCGACTACAGTATCGATGACGTCGTCGGCCGGACGCCGCGAATGTTCAAGACCGGTCGCCACGACGCCGAATTCTATCGCGCCATGTGGGAGAGCATCACGCGCACCGGCGGCTGGCAGGGCGAAATCTGGGACCGGCGCAAGGACGGCAGGGAATATCAGAAGTGGCTAACGATCTCGGCGGTGAAGGACGACGAGGGTGTGGTCACCCATTACATGGGCGCGCAGTACGACA
>CAIXAY010000214.1 GCA_903917505.1 uncultured beta proteobacterium
CGGCGTCAATGAATGGTGGCCGCGCCTGGTCGCGCCGCTGGTCTCGGCGGCCAACCTGCTGCTGACGATGGGGCTGGCGCGGCGCTTGTGGCCGGGCCGCAGCGATATCGCCGGTCCGGCCGTGCTCGTTCTCTGCTCCTGTCTCTTGTGGACCTTCTTTTCGACCGCGGCGATGTTCGACATCATCGTCGCCTTCTTCACCCTGCTCGGCATGTACGGCACGCTGCTCGCCGCCGAGGGCAAGGGCCTGCGCGGTTTCGCCTGCCTCGGCCTGTCAATCGGCCTCGGTGTGCTGACCAAGGGGCCGGTGATCCTGCTGCTCGTCCTGCCGGTCGCGCTGCTGGCGCCGTGCTGGGCCGCGCGGCGGCGCTGGGGGCGCTGGTACGGCGGCATTCTGCTGGCCGTGCTGGGCGGCGCGGCGATCGCCCTGGCCTGGGCGATTCCGGCCGGAATGGCCGGCGGCGAGGAATATCGCAAGGCGATTTTCTTCGGCCAGACGGCCAACCGCATGGTCGAATCCTTCGCGCACAAGCGGCCGGTCTGGTGGTATCTGCCGCTCTTGCCGGCGATGCTCTTCCCCTGGCTCCTCTGGCCTGGCCTGTGGGGCGCCCTGGGCAGTTTCATGCGCCACGAACTCGATCGCGGCGGGCGCTTTTGCCTGGCCTGGACGCTGCCGGTGCTGCTCGCTTTTTCGCTGATCAGCGGCAAGCAGCCGCACTACCTGATTCCGCTGTTCCCGGCCTTCGCCTTGTTCGCGGCGCGCGCGCTCGCCGATGCGCAGCGGGTCAAGGGCCTCTGGCTGCCGCTCCTCGCCGCGCTGCTGACGGGCATCGCCTTGCTGCTGATGGCCACGGGCCTCGTGGCCGCGCCCTGGGAAATGGCCGGGCCGCCACAGATCTGGCCGGGCGTCCTGCTGGTCGCCGCGGCGCTCGGCATCTATCTCCTGGGCCGGCGGCTGAGCAAGCCGCTGGCCACGCTGGCCCTGTTCGGCGCCATGGCCTCGGCGATCTTGCAACTCGCGCTGATCACGCCGCTCTACCCGGCCTACGACGTGCGCATCATGGCGGCGGCGATCAGCGAGGCCCAACTCAGCGGCCATCCGGTGGCGCACCTCGGCGATTACAACGATCAGTTCCATTTCGCCGGCCGCCTGCGCGCGCCGCTGGCCCTCGTCGACAACGACGAAGCGCTCAAGGCCTGGCTGCGCGAACATTCCGACGGTGACGTTGTCATCTATACCAAGGACATGAAGCGCCTGGCGGGTGTCAAGGCGATCGCCGCGCAGCGCTATCTGGCCGGCGGCGTGGCGCTGCTCGATGCGCCAGCGGCACTGGCCTGGCTCGCCTCGCCGGCGAGGTAAGCAAGGCAGAGCGCACCCGGCAACGCACGCTCGCCCGCGGCTTTTCCATCGGAGAGCCTTGGGCGAGGCAGGTCTTCGAGGTCCTTGCCGTGACCGGTTCGGAGTCTGCATGCGTCCAGCGATCCTTGCTTTCGCCAGCGGCATCGTGCTCCTGCAAGTGCAGGGCGATCTGCCTGCGACCGGCGTCGTCGCCGGACTCGCGGCGCTGGCCTTCGCGGGACTGGTACTCTGCCGGCGCTACCAGCGCTTGCGCCCGCTAGCCCTGGCGGGCTGCGCGCTGCTCGGTTTTTGCTGGGCCGCCTCTCTCGCGCAGCAGCGGCTCGCCGATCAGTTGCCGGCGGCCTGGGAAGGCCGCGACATCGAGCTTGCCGGCGTGGTCGCGGCGCTGCCGCAGCGCTTCGAGCGCGGCGAACGCTTCGAGTTCGACGTCGAGTCGGCGCGGGCCGCGGGCGGCGATACGGAAGGCGGCGTGCCGATCGTTCCCGGTCACATTCTCCTGTCGTGGTATCACGGCTGGGACGAAGCCGCCGATGACGACGAGGCGCTCGAAGCGGCCGCCGCGCGGCCGGTGCGCGCCGGCGAGCGCTGGCGCCTGACGGCGCGTCTCAAGCGCCCGCACGGCAACGCCAATCCCTATGGTTACGATTACGAAGCCGCGCTGCTCGAACAAGGCATCCGCGCCACCGGAACGATACGCCCGCGCGCCGAAGCGCGGCGCCTGGCCACCTTCGTGCTGCGCCCGGGCTACGTCGTCGAACGCTTGCGCGACATCATCCGCCAGCGCTTTCTGGCGGCGCTGCCCGACGCGCCCTATCTCGGCGTGCTGATCGCGCTGGCCATCGGCGACCAGCGCGCCATCCCGAACAGCCAGTGGACGATTTTCAGCCGCACCGGCATCACCCATCTCGTCAGCATTTCCGGCCTGCACGTGACGATGGTCGCCGCGCTCCTCGCCGCCCTGGTCAACGGGCTGTGGCGGCGCAGCGAGCGGCTGCTGCTGTGGCTGCCGGCACAGAAAGCGGCGGTCGTCGCCGGCTGGCTGGCGGCGCTCGTCTATGTGCTGCTCGCCGGTTTCCAGGTGCCGGCGCAGCGCACGCTGTACATGCTCAGCGTCGTCGCGCTGGCGCTGTGGTCGGGGCGCAACCTCGGCGTCAGCCGCACGCTGCTGCTGGCCTTGCTGGCGGTGCTGCTGCTCGATCCGTGGGCGGTGCTCTCGACCGGTTTCTGGCTTTCTTTCGGCGCCGTGGCGCTGCTCTTTTACATCGGCAGCGCGCGCCTCGGCGAGCGCCGGGGATGGCGCGCCGCCGTCGCCCGCTGGGGCGCCGCGCAATGGGGCGTGACGATCGGCAGCCTGCCGCTGCTGCTGCTCTTCTTTCAGCAGTTTTCCTTGGTCTCGCCGCTGGCCAATGCCGTCGCCATTCCTTTCGTCAGCTTCATCGTCACGCCGCTCGCGCTCGCTTTCGCCGTGCTGCCCTGGGCGCCGTTGCTGCAACTCGATCACTGGCTGCTGGCGCAACTGATGTGGCTGCTCGAGTCGCTCGCCGACTGGCCGGTGTGGCAGCAGACGGCGCCGCCCTTGTGGGCTTCGCTGGTCGCCGTCGCCGGCGTCGGCTGGCTGCTCCTGCCGCGCGGTTTCCCGGCGCGCTGGCTCGGCTTGTGCCTGCTCATGCCGGCGCTGTTCTGGCCGCCCGAACGTCCACAGGCCGGGCAGGCCTGGGTCGAAGTGCTCGATGTCGGGCAGGGCCTCGCTGTCGTCGTGCGCACCGCCCGCCATACGCTGCTTTACGACACCGGTCCGATGTACAGCCCGGATGCCAATGCCGGGCAGCGCGTCGTCGTTCCCTACCTGCGCGCCACCGGCGTCGGGCAGCTCGATGCGCTTATCGTCTCGCACCGCGACAAGGATCACGCCGGCGGGGTTCCTGCCGTGCAGGCCGCGCTGCCGATCGCCCGCACCCTGTCGTCATTCGACGGGATCGGCGGCGAGGCCTGCAGCGCCGGGCAAAGCTGGCAGTGGGACGGAGTCCGCTTCCTCATGCTGCATCCGCTCGACACCGACTACCAGGTCAGCTCGAAGAAGCCGAACAACATGGGTTGCGTGCTGCGCGTGTCCACGGCGGAAGGCAGCGTCCTGCTCAGCGCCGACATCGAAGCGGCCGACGAGAAAGCGCTGCTCGCGCGCACGCCGGCGCTTCTGCGCAGCGAGGTGCTGCTCGCTCCGCATCATGGCGGCAACCGCTCGTCGACGCCGGATTTCATCGCCGCCGTCGCCACCCATGACGTTGTCTTTTCGGCCGGTTACCGCAACAGCTTCCATCATCCGCGCCCCGAAGTGCTGGCGCGCTACGCCGCCAGCCGGCAATGGCGCACCGATCGCGACGGCGCCCTGCACATCGTCCTTTCCGGCACGCCGGAAGTCACGGCGTGGCGCAGCGAACGGCGGCGCTACTGGTACGGGCAATGATGCTAGACTGCCACGGCTGCCGCCGGCGAACGGGCGGGATGACGGAGAAGCGATGCATGCCTTGCGGACTTGTATGCGAGCCGACTGATGCGTAAGGGGAAGACCGAAGCCGCATTCGCCCAGCGCAGCGTCCTGTGCGCTTCGCCTGCGGGCCTGCACCGCATGGCCTATACCGAATGGGGCGCGCGCGACAATCCGCGCGTGCTGGTCTGCGTGCATGGCCTGTCGCGCAACGGCCGCGATTTCGACGCGCTGGCGCGGGCCATGGCCGGCGACTACCGCGTCGTCTGCCCCGACGTCGCCGGCCGCGGCTTGAGCGACTGGCTGCGCGATCCGGACGACTACACCATCGCGCAATATGTCGCCGACATGATGGTGCTGATCGCCCGGCTCGACGTCGAGACCGTGCATTGGCTCGGCACGTCGATGGGCGGGCTGATCGGCATGGTGCTGGCGAGCCTGCCGGACTCGCCGGTGACGCGCCTGGTGCTCAACGATGTCGGGCCGGAGCTCGCCGCGGCATCGATTGCCCGCATCGCCGATTATCTTGGCCGGGCGCCGAAATTCGCCAGCCTCACCGACGCCGAAAATTACATCCGCCTGGTCAGCGCGCCTTTCGGCGCGCTGGGCGACGCGCAGTGGCGCGAGCTCACCGAGTCGAACGTGCGGCCGGCGGCCGGCGGCGGTTTCGAGATGCGCTACGATCCGGCCATCGCCACCGGGTTTCGCCGCGCCACCGCGGACGGGATGATCGATCTGTGGCCGATCTACGACCGCCTGCGCTGTCCGACGCTGGTCGTGCGCGGCGCGAACTCCGATTTGCTGACGCGCGCGACGGTGCAGGCCATGGCCGTGCGCGGCCCGCGTCCGCAAATCGTCGAGGTGCCGGCGGTCGGCCACGCGCCGATGTTCCTCGACGCGGCGCAGATCGCCATCGTGCGCGACTTTCTTCCGGGCAACTGATTGCCGGCAGCGCTGTCGGAG
This sequence comes from uncultured beta proteobacterium, assembly GCA_903917505.1. The sequence goes on from CAIXAY010000214.1 coordinate 4,809, forward strand.
TTTTTGACTTCGCCGCACGCCCCGACGATACTGGCCGTCGGCCGCACGGCCGCAACTCGGGAATCGCCAATGGAGACGCATGGACACTAAGCGCGGCAAACCGGATGATGCCCGTCCGCTGATCCACTGGAGCGAAGGCGGCGCAAGCCTTTCCGCGCTGTGGCGATCGGAAGCGGGCCTGGCGCCGCCGGCGCGCGTGCAGGTCGTCGATGACACGCTGACCGCAGATGCCGCGTATCAATTGGCTTGCGGCGGAACGGCGCTGCTCTGGCGCGGCGATTTCCAGAACGCGCGGCAGTTGCTGCAAGCCATGGCGCGGCGCATTGAAAGCAAGGCGCGCAAGCCACACAAGGCACAGGCGCCAAATGCCGCGCCGCGCCCCATGGCCGAAGCCTTCCACCTGCAGCGCATGGCGCAGGCGCAGCGCGCGCGCACGCTCGGCATGCTGCTCATTCCCTGCCTCGCCCAGCACGCGATCGCGCTGCGCCGGGCGCCCGAGGTGCAGGCCGCATGCAATGAGGTCTACGGCCGGGCCGACGTGCCGTATGTCACGTCGCTGCGCGAACTGCTCGGCCTGATCGGCGCGCACGAGTGGCGCAAGAAGGGCGTCGAAATTCCTGCGCTCGAAGGGCGCATCCATCCGCACTACGGCGTTTTTTCGCCGGTGCGCGGCGAGTACGTGGCGCTGGTCGCCGAAGCGCCGTTGCCCGCCGGCCTGGCCGCGAACAGCGTGGCCTTCGACATCGGCACGGGCACAGGCGTGCTCGCTGCCGTGCTCGCCCGGCGCGGCGTGGCGCGTGTCGTGGCGACCGACCGGGAGGCGCGGGCGATCGCCTGCGCGCGCGAGAATATCGACCGCCTCGGCCTGCACGCACAAGTCGACGTGGTCGCCGCCGATCTCTTTCCGCCGGGGCGCGCGCCGCTCGTCGTCTGCAATCCGCCGTGGCTGCCCGGGCGTCCGAGTTCGGCGCTCGATGCGGCAATTTACGATCTCGACAGCCGCATGCTGTATGGATTCCTCGCCGGCCTCGCGGCGCATCTCGAGGCGGACGGCGAGGGCTGGCTGATCCTCTCCGATTTCGCCGAGCATCTGGGCCTGCGCACGCGCGACGAGTTGCTGGCGCGCATCAATGCTGCCGGCCTCGTGGTGCGCGGCCGGCTCGACACGCGGCCCACGCACCCGCGCGCCTTCGACCGCAGCGACGCGCTGCACGCTGCGCGCGCGGCGGAAGTCACTTCGCTGTGGCGGCTCGCCGCGGCGCCGGCGACAGGCTGACATGGACTCGTGGAAGAAGCGCTGGGGCGTCGGGCAGTGGGCCGCCCACTTCGAGAACCAGGCGCTGCCGGTGATGCGCCGCTCGAAAGTGCTGCTCGCCCAGCTTGAAGCAGCGCAGGGCGAGATGCTTGCGCCGCATGAGCTGGCCGACATCGTGCTGCAGGATCCGCTGCTTTGCCTGTGCCTGTTGCGCGAGGCCGAGCGGCGCAAATCGCACCGCCTCGACCACGAAACGACGACGGCGCTGGCGGCGATCATGCAACTCGGCGTGGATGAATTTCGTAAACTCCTGCTGTCCAGTCCGGAAGTCGAGGAAAGCAACGCCGGCCTCATCGCCGTCGAAACGCGCGCGCGCCTGGCCGCACAAATCGCCCTGATCTGGGCCACCGGACGCATGGACCTCAACCCCGATGAAGTGGCCGTCGCCGCGCTGCTGGCCGGCACCGGCGACCTCCTGCTCTGGGTCTATGGCACCGAGATTCCGCGAAAGGCCGACGAGATCCTGCATTCCGGGCATGCGCAGCGCAGCGCCCAGGCGCAAACGCAGGCCTGCGGTTTCACTTTCAAGCAGCTGACCATGCAATGCGCCGAGCGCTGGAAGCTGCCGGCCCTGGTGCTGCAGCTCTTGCGCGGCGCCGAAACGCTGCGCGCGCAATTGACGCGCACCTGCTCGAACGCCGCGCGCCATGTGCTCGACGATTCGCCGACCTCGACGCTGGCGCTGGCCAGCGACCTCGTCGATGCCGCCAAACTGGTTCCCAACGCCAGCCTCGAGTGGCTCGTCGATGGCCTGGTCATGCTCCCGGACGAACGTCGCGCCGGCGTGCTGGCGGCGGCGCGAGCGCTGCCGGCCGACCCGGCGGGCTAAGCTGCCGCTTCAATGCACCGAGGGCGGCGTTTCCGGCGTGTTGGAAAACAGCGCGTCGATCGCCGCCTTGTCGAAGCGGTATTCGCGGTTGCCGAGGTCGTCGCGGATGACGATGGCGCCGAGCCGCTTGACGGCGGCATAGACTTCCTCGCGCCCCAGGGTGCGCAGCATGTTGCGCATCTTTTCCCAGTCTTCGGGCACCTCGTGGCTGACCGGCCGCGCGGCGAAGACGCGCACGCTTTCCTGGTGGAACAGCCGGGTCAGCAATTCCTCGCTCGGCAGGTTCAGCAGTTCTTCGTCCTTGACCGTGCCGGCCAGCGCCGTGCAGCGCGCCCAGCCGTCCGCGTCGTGCGCTTCCGTGGCCGGCATTTTCTGCAGGAACAGGCCGGCAACGCCCGTGGCTGTCGCGGCCAGGAAGAAGCGCGAAGCGATCTGTTCGGACTGGCCGAGGTAGTGCTCGAAAATCTCGGCAATGCTGTTGCCGACCAGCGGCACGACGCTCTGGTAGGGCACGCGCATGGCCGGCGTGTCGAGCGAGAGCATCAGTTGTCCGGCGCCCAGCAGTTCGATCAGCGAGCCGGCGCTGATCGTCGCCTCGTGCTGCGCCATGCAGCGCAAATTGAGTTCGGTGCTGCAATCGATGACCAGCAGCGACACCGGGCCCTGGCCGCGCAACTGGATGGTCAGGCGCCCGGCCTGCTTGAGGTTGTCGGTCAGCAGTGCGGTCATGGCGCACATCTGGCCGAGCAGTTCGACCACCGGCGCCGGGTAATGGCGATTGGCGAGCAACTGCTGCCAGACCGGGCCGAGGCGGACGACAGCGCCGCGCACGTCGAGCCCGTCGAAGAGGAAGCGCTGGACGCAGTCCTCGCTCATTGCTTGTCCACGAAGCAGCGCTGGTAACGGTCAGGGTCGAAGCCGACGATCAGCTCGCTGCCGGTGTCGGCGAGCGGCCGCTTGATCAGCGTCGGATACTCGGCCATCAGCTTGAGCGCGCTCGCTTCGTCGACGTCGCTGCGCTCGGCGTCGGACAGCCGCTTCCACATCATGCCGCGCGTGTTGAGCAGTTGCTGCCAGCCGGCGCGCGCGTTCCAGTCGGGCAGGAACCGGTCGACGAGCCCGGCTTCCTTGTACTCGATGAATTCGTAGGCGATCTCCTTTTCGGCCAGCCAGGCGAAAGCCTTTTTCATCGTGTCGCAGTTTTTGATGCCGTAAATCTTGAGCATGCTCTTCTTTCCGGAATGCTTAGCGCTTGAGTTTCGCGAAGGCCTCGGCCATCGCGCCGGCCGCTTGCGGCTGGCGCGACTGCTGCTCGCGCGCCTTGTTGGTCAGCGGCGCGGCGGCTGATTTCGGCGCGGCGGGCGCAGCGTCGGTGAGCACCATGGTGAGCGCAATGCGCTTGCGCGGCAAGTCCACCTCGACGACCTTGACCTTGACTACGTCACCAGCCTTGACGACATCGCGCGGGTCCTTGACGAACTTGTTCGAGAGCACCGAGATGTGCACGAGGCCGTCCTGATGCACGCCGATATCGACGAAAGCGCCGAAATTGGCGACGTTGCTGACCACGCCCTCGAGGATCATTCCCGGCTCGAGGTCCTTGATCTCGGTGATGCCCTCGCGGAAGGCGGCGCTCCTGAATTCGGGGCGCGGGTCGCGGCCGGGCTTTTCGAGTTCCTTGAGAATGTCGCGTACGGTCGGCA
>CAIXAY010000215.1 GCA_903917505.1 uncultured beta proteobacterium
CGGCTGGGGCAGCAAGCAGCGCCGCATCCAGGCCGCCGAGACCGACACCACCAGCGCGGTCGCCGAATCGATCGCGCAGGACAAGGAACTGACCAAGACCCTGCTGCATGCCGCCGGCGTGCCGGTGCCGACCGGCCGGCCGGTCGAGAGCGCCGAAGACGCCTGGGCCGCCGCCGGCGAAATCGGCGCGGCGGTCGTCGTCAAGCCGCGCGACGGCAACCAGGGCAAGGGCGTCACCGTCAACCTTGCCACCCGCGAGCAGGTCGAGGCCGCCTATGCCGCCGCCGTCAAGATCAGCGACGAGGTCATCGTCGAACGCTACCTGCCGGGTTATGACTACCGCATGCTGGTGATCGGCAACAAGCTGGTCGCCGCGGCGCGCCGCGAGCCGCCGCTGGTCATCGGCAACGGCGTGCACAGCGTTCGCCAGCTCGTAGACCAGGTCAACAGCGATCCGCGGCGCGGCGAAGGCCATGCCACCTCGCTGACCAAAATCCGTTTCGATGACATTGCCATCGCCCGCCTGGCGACCGACGGGCTCACCGCCGACTCGATTCCGGCGCGCGGCGCGCGCGTCATCCTGCGCAACAACGCCAACCTGTCGACCGGCGGCACGGCGACCGACGTGACCGACGACGTGCATCCCGAATTCGCCGCGCGCGCCATCGCCGCGGCGCAGATGGTCGGCCTCGACATCGCCGGCGTCGACATCGTCTGCAACAACGTGCTGCGCCCGCTCGAAGAGCAAGGCGGCGGCATCGTCGAACTGAACGCCGCGCCGGGCCTGCGCATGCACCTGCAACCCTCGTTCGGCAAGGGCCGCGCGGTCGGCGAAGCGATCATCGCCAACATGTTCCCCGATGGCGACGATGCGCGCATCCCGGTCGTCGCCGTGGCCGGCACCAACGGCAAGACCACGACCGTGCGCCTGATCGCCAGCGTCCTTGGCGAGCACGGCCTGCGCGTCGGGATGACCAGCACCGACGGGGTATACATCGAAGGCCGGCGCGTCGACAGCGGCGATTGCAGCGGGCCGAAGAGCGCGCGCAACGTGCTTTTCCATCCCGATGTCGACGCCGCGGTTTTCGAAACGGCGCGCGGCGGCGTGCTGCGCGAGGGCCTCGGCTTCGACCGCTGCGACGTGGCCGTGGTCACCAACATCGGCAGCGGCGACCACCTCGGCCTGTCCTACATCAGCACTGTCGAGGACCTGTCGGTGGTCAAGCGCGTCATCGTCCAGAACGTCAAGCCGGCGACCGGCGTCGCCGTGCTCAATGCCGCCGACCCGATGGTCGCGCGCATGGCCGATTCCTGTCCCGGCAAGGTCACCTTCTTCGCCCGCGACCGCAATCACCCGGTGATGGCCATGCATCGCGCGCAAGGCAAGCGCATCATCTATCTCGACGGCGACGCCATCGTCGCTTCCGAAGGCGGCTTCGAGCAGCGCCTGCTGCTCGCCGAGATTCCGGTCACCGACGACGGGCGCATCGGCTTCCAGATCGAAAACGCGATGGCCGCGGTCGGCGCCTGCTGGGCGCTCGGACTGCCCTGGGCGACCATCCGCGCGGGGCTTGCCGGTTTCGTCAATAACGCCGAAACCGCGCCCGGACGCTTCAATGTCTTCGCTTACCGCGGCGCGACGCTGATCGCCGACTATGGCCACAATCCCGACGCCATTTCCGCGCTGGTCAAGGCCATCGACAACCTGCCGGCCAAAGCGGGCAGCCGGCGCTGCGTGGTCATCAGCGGCGCCGGCGACCGGCGCGACGAGGACATCCGCCAGCAGACCGAAATTCTCGGCGACGCCTTCGACCAGGTCGTTCTCTATCAGGACCAGTGCCAGCGCGGACGCGCCGACGGCGAGGTGCTGGCGCTCTTGCAGGAAGGGCTGAGGAACGCCACGCGGGCCAGGGACGTTCAGGAAATTCGCGGCGAATTCCTGGCCATCGACACGGCGCTGGCCGGGCTCAAGGCCGACGATACCTGCCTGATCCTCGTCGATCAGGTCGAAGAGGCGCTGGCGCATATCGCCCGGCGCGTCGCCGAGGCCTGAGTTGATTACTGACTTGCCGGGACCGGCGGCTTGCTTGCTTTCTTGCGCTCGAATTCGCCGCAAGCGGCTTCCGTGAGCGGATTGCGGATCGTCAGGTAAGCCAGACAGACGACCTCGTCCATGCCGCGAACTTCGACACAGTGCCGGCAGTCATGGCAGCGCTCGCTCTGCTCAGGCGGCGCTGCTTGCGTATCGCTGATCGCCATTGCGCAGATTTTGCACCTCGACTCAATGTTCCACTCTAGGGTCGGGACCGCAACAGGACAAGGAAATAATGCACACTATTCCCGATCCCGTCGACGTTGAAGCGAACAGGCCATGACCCGCAACGCGCTGATTGTCGCCGTTCTTACGCTGCTGCTTGCCATCCTCGGCGTACTCGGCTACAAGCTGTCGCCCCGCGCCGCGACTGCAGATATAAGCCTGGCCGTTTCGGACTGCGATCCCGGGCGGCAGACGTGCGTGGCGCCTCTCCCGGGCGGCGGGCAACTCGAACTGGCGATCGAGCCGCGCCCGATCAGGCCGCTGCGGCCGCTCGATCTGAGTGTGACGATCAGTGGCATCGAGGCCCGCCAGGTCGAGATCGACTTTGCCGGCAGCGACATGCAAATGGGCTACAACCGGCCGGCGCTGGTGGGCGGCGCCGCAGGCCGTTTCAACGGTGACACCACGCTGCCGGTATGCATCAGCGGCAGCATGGCGTGGATCGTCACCGTAATGCTGACAACGGAAGACCGCCGGTTGGCGATCCCCTTCCGCATCACCGTCAGCGGGCGCTGACCAGGGAGAGGACGCGTGCGGAACAAGCCGCTTTGGATCACGATGATTGCGGCGCTCTCCGGCGCGCTCTTCTGGCTGGCCTTCGTCTGGGAGCCGGGAGAAGCCGGCGCCGGCGCGCGCGCGCCCGTCCTGGCGCAAGGGCCGGTCGCAGCCGCTGGCGGTGATTTCGTGCTGTCCAGCCCCGCAGGCCCGCTGGCGCTTTCCAGCTATCGCGGCAAGGTCGTGCTGATCTATTTCGGCTACACCTATTGCCCCGATGCCTGCCCGACATCGCTGGCCAGCATCGCGCAAGCCTTGTCGGCGCTGTCCGCCACCGAGCTCGCGCAGGTCGGCGGCCTGTTCATTTCGCTCGACCCCGAGCGCGACACGATGGCGGTGCTGCAGGCCTACACACCCTTCTTCCACCCTGCCATCGTCGGCCTCGGCGGCAGCGCCGGGCAGATCGCCCAGGTGGCGCGGCAATACGGGGTGATCTACGCGAAACAGAAACCCGTCGGCGCCGCGCCGTATACAATTGATCACTCGTCGGCAATCTATGTCGTCGCACGCGATGGCAAGCTCGCCGCCACCCTGCCGCATGGCGCGTCGCCGCAAGGCCTCGTCGAGACGGTGCGGGCGCAGCTGGCGAACCGTGAAGCAGGCTGATCGGCCTGCGGCACAGGCAACTTTACGGAGGAATTTCAATGCGCAGAGAGCTTCTGAAAACTGCAGCCGCCCTGCTGACCGGCGCGGCGCTATCTTTCGCCGCGGCCGCGGCCGATTCGGCAATCAGCGTCAGCGATCCCTATGTCCGCCTGCTGCCGCCGGGCGCGCCGGCAAGCGCCGCTTACCTGGTGATCAGCAATTCGGGCGCCATCGACCGGCAGCTGGTCAAGGCCGAAAGCCCGGCCGCGCAGGCCGTCGAATTGCACGAGCATCGCAATGAAAACGGCGTCATGAAAATGCGCGAAGTCGGCGGTATCGCAATCAAGGCCCACGGCCAGGTCGAATTGAAGCCCGGCGGCTACCACCTGATGCTGATCGGCGTAAAAAAGCCGCTCAAGGAAGGCGACAGCGTGACGATCACGCTGGTCTTCGACGATGGCAGCAGGCTGGCCGTCGAGGCGCCGGTGCGCAAAGCCGACATGCCTACGGCAATGGGCATGGATCACGGCGCGATGAAGCACTGAGCCGGAAGTGCGCGACTAAAAGCCGTAGGCCAGGGCGCCCCCGTCGACCGCGAAATCGACGCCGGTGATGTAGCTCGCTGCCGGAGAAACAAGAAACAGAACCATGTTGGCCAGTTCGTCAGGGACGCCATAGCGATGCATGGGCATGCGCGCGAGAATTTTTTTCTGGCGCTCGGGGTCCATCACCTGACGGTTCATCTCGGACGGGAACCAGCCCGGCGCCACGCTGTTGACGCTGACGTTGCACTCCGACCATTCGACGGCGAGGCCACGGGTCAGTCCGAGCACCGCGGCTTTCGAAACGCAATAAGGCACCACCTCGGAAAAGCCCAGATGGGCCGCCATCGACGAGATATTGACGATGCGACCGCGGCCCCCGGCTTCGCTCAGGAAAGGAAAGGCCGCCTGGCACAGGCCGAAGACGGCGTCGACATTCACCTGCTGGATATGGCGAAACTCGCCGGCGTTAAAATCCGTCGCCGCTTTCTTGAGGGTGATGCCGGCGTTATTGACGAGGAAATCGAGACCGCCAGCGCCTATCGCTGAAACTGCAGCAAGCACGGCCGCACCATCCTCGACGTCGACCGCCAGGTGATGGATACCCGCCGGATCAGGCCCTGCGCCATCCGTCTTGACCCGGCCGCTGCGGCTGAACACGAAGACCTCGGCGCCGGCACCGGCCAGCAGCCGGCTGATCGCCAGGCCCAGACCGGACGAGCCGCCGGTGACGATGCCGCGCATCCCTTCGAGGCTGAAGCGCGCCAGTGTCGCCGCGGTTTCCGGACGCATCAGCGGAACTCCTGCATCTTGCTGTGCAAGAAGGAAAAGCCCCAGCCGTTGCCCGGGCGCGGATAAGCCAGGCCGTCCTCGATTGGCATGCGGTTGTCGATCAGCCCGTCGATCCAGTCGAAGGACTCGGCGCCATAGCCGTTGGAGATGGTGCACAACAGCGGCACGTCATAGTCCTTGTAGTAATGCGGCAGGACCGGAATGTGGTGCGCCCCGGCCAGCGCCGCCGAAGCGCGCCACTGCTCGACACCGCCGATGCGCAGCAGATCGGGCTGCCACAAATCCAGTGCGTTGCGCGCGATCAGCGCCTTGAGCGGTTCGAGATCGAACTCGCGCTCGCCCATCGCCAGCGAGATGCCGGTCTTGGCGCGGATGGTTTCGTAACCGGCGAAATCGGTATGGATCACCGGTTCCTCGAACCAGGTAATGCCGATATCGGCGGATTCCCGCGCCAGGGCGATCGCCGACGGCACGTCCATGCCCTGGTTGGCGTCCATCATGATCTTGATGCCGTTGCCGACCGCGGCGCGCACCTTGCGCAGGCGGTCGATGTCGCGCCCCGCTTCCTTGGCGCCGACCTTGATCTTCACCGCCTTGAGGCCGCGCTTCTGGTAACGGACCACCTCGTCGATCAGTTCCTCGTCGCTGTACGACAGCCAGCCGCCGGAGCCATACACCGGCACGGCACGCGACGCGCCGCCGAGCACCTTCCAGATCGGCTGACCGAGGCTCTTGCTCCAGGCGTCCCACATGGCGACGTTGAGCGAGGCCTGCATCCATTTGAGCAGGCCGTTCTGGCCGAAATATTCGCTCTCCAGCGCGAATTCCTGCGTCATCCGGACAGTCTCGTTGACCGCGAACTTCTTCGCGAAATCGGCGATATCGAGCAGCGCACCGGCCACCGCGCGCGGGAAGTAGTGGAATGAGAGCAGGTAGCCCTGCCCGATGACGCCGGCCGCCGTTTCGATTTCGGTGACGAAGAAGTCGATGTCCGAAATCGTGTGCGTGGCATCGGCAATCGGCTGCGAGATCGGCGAGCGGGCGCGAAAGAAGCGGATGTCGCGGATCTGATGGGGATTACTCATGGCTATGCTCCGTGGCGTCCCGTGGTAGGTCCACGAGGATTTTGATCGACTCGCGGCTCTCCAGGGCGAAGGCCAGCGCCTCGGGGGCGCGGGCAAAGGGGAAACGCTGGGTCACGAGGTCGTCGATCTGCAA
>CAIXAY010000216.1 GCA_903917505.1 uncultured beta proteobacterium
ACGGGATGCCTTCGCCGCGGTCGAGCTCGAGAATCCATTCGGCGGCGTTGTCGAGGAAGTAGCGGTCGTGGGTGACGGCGACGACGGTGCCCGGGAAACGCACGAGAAATTGTTCCAGCCACTCGACCGATTCGGCGTCGAGGTGGTTGGTCGGTTCGTCGAGCAGCAGCATGTCGGGCTTGGAAAGCAGGAGCTTACACAGCGCGACGCGGCGCTTTTCGCCGCCCGAGAGGTTCCCAATAGTCGCGTCCCAGGGCGGCAGGCGCAGCGCGTCGGCGGCGAGTTCGAGCTGGCTCGCAAGGTCTGAACCGGCAGCGGCGATGATCGCCTCCAGCCGCGCCTGCTCTTCGGCGAGCTTGTCGAAATCGGCGTCGGCTTCGGCGTAAGCGGCGTAAACCTTTTCAAGGTTTTCCTGTGCCTGCATCACTTCGCCCATGCCCGACTCGACTTCCTGGCGGACGGTGAGTTCGGGGTCGAGCTGCGGCTCCTGCGGCAAATAGCCGATGTGCAGGCCCGGCATCGGCGTCGCTTCGCCGATGATGTCCTTGTCGACGCCGGCCATGATGCGCAGCACGGTGGATTTTCCCGAGCCGTTGAGGCCGAGCAGGCCGATCTTGGCGCCGGGGAAGAAGGAGAGCGAAATGTCCTTGATGATCTGGCGCTTCGGCGGGACGATCTTGCCGACGCGATTCATCGTGAATACGTATTGGGCCATGGAGTTTTAAGATCCGTGTTGGGGATTGGAGACGAAGAAAACCGGCCGGAGATGCGCGGCCGGGAAGATAGTGGCGCCGGGCGGGACGATCAAGTGCGTATGGTTTCGTCGAGCGTGATATCGACCATCAGGTCGTTCGACAGGCGCTCGAGGTCGGCCGTCAGCGCGCGCGCGTCGAGCGTCGGCGCAGCGGTGAGCACGGCGTTGGCGTGAAAGAGAACCGCCGCCGACATCGGCGCGCTGGACGTATGCGTGTTGAGGTCTTCGACGTTGATCGCATGCCGCGCGAGCACCTGCGACACTTCGCGCACGATGCCGATGCGGTCGTGGCCGACCAGCGCGAGCTTGAGCCGGCGGTTGCCGCTGGCGATGGGCTCATCCGTCGCCGACAACTCGCAACTGACGCGCAGACCGGACAGCCTGGCGAGCGCGGCCTTGAGCGCTTCGGCTTGAGCCGCGCCAACACCGACGCAGACGATGCCGGCGAATTTGCCCGCGAGGTGCGACATCGACGACTCGAGCCAGTTGCCCTGGTGTTCGCTGATCGCCGCGGCAAGCGCTTCGACCAGGCCCGGACGATCGTCGCCGATCACGGTGAGGACGAGGGAAATGCTATCGCTGCGGGCATCGCTGCCAGTGTTACGCAGGCTCATGGTTGACTCCGGGCATGGCAATGCCGGCATTGTAACCTGCGCTTCTCGAGCTAGCGAAGCAAACCCTGCTTGCGCAGCGCGCTGGCCGCTTCCTTGCCGATCTCCTGCTGCCCGCTGTCGTTCGGATGCAGGCGGTCGAGCTTGAGTTCGGGCTTGGCGAGAATCTTGGCGAGAACGTTCTGGATCAAGGGAATCTTCTTCCGCTCGCCGATCTCCGCATAAAACGGCGCATCGGCAAGGCTTGCGAAGAAGATGCCGGCGAGCTCCGGCTTGGGCACGCTCATCAGGATGGGTCGCGCGCCGTGGCCTTCGATTTCGGCGAGCATGGTTTCCAGGTTGGCGACGATGGCCGTTGGCGATTGCCGGCGCAACATGTCGTTGCCGCCGAGTTCGATGATCACCGCGACCGGTTGATGCTCATCGAGCAGCGCCGGCAGGCGTTCGACGCCGCCCGCGGTGGTGTCGCCGCTGACGCCGGCGTTGACCACCTGCCAGCCGGTCTCGCTGGCCAGCCTGGTTGTCCACGCGTGCTCGGGGCCGAGTCCATAGCCGGCGGTGATGCTGTCGCCGATGACCAGGACCTTGGCGCCGGCCGGCAGCGCGTCGAACTTGGCACCGGCGCAGGCGGCGAGGAGCAGCAACAGCGCAGCAAACCAGATGCGCGTGTTCGCCCGGAAGCGAATCGTAAACTTGTCATTGACCGGCATGGCCCAATGATAGGCCATCGGGACAGGCATCGGGAACAGGCGTTCGCGATGCCGGCCGTGCTACTTCTCGACGAAAGCGCGTTCGATGACGTAATCGCCCGTCGCGCCGATGTGCGGCGAGATTTCGAAGCCGCGCGCATCGAGCAGCGCGCAGCAGTCCTTGATCATCACCGGGCTGCCGCAGATCATGACGCGGTCATTGGCCGGATCGAAAGGCGGCAGGCCGATGTCGGCGAACAGCTTGCCGCTTTCGATCGCCGCGGTGATGCGGCCCTGATGAAGGAAGGGTTCGCGGGTGACGGTCGGATAGTAGATCAGCTTGTCGCGCACGAGGTCGGCGAAGAACTCGTGGTTCGGCAACTCGTGGCTGATGAAATCGCGGTAAGCCAGTTCGCTCACCGTGCGCGCGCCGTGCACGAGAACGACTTTCTCGAAGCGCTCGTAGCTTTCCGGATCCTGGATCAGGCTGAGGAAGGGCGCAAGTCCGGTGCCGGTGGCCAGCATGTAGAGGTGCTTGCCCGGCCTCAAGTCGCGCAGGACCAGCGTTCCGGTCGGCTTGCGGCTGACCACGACGGCGTCGCCGACCGCGAGCTTCTGCAGCTTAGAGGTCAGCGGGCCGTTCGCCACCTTGATGCTGAAGAATTCGAGGAACTCGTCGTGGTTGGCGCTGGCGATGCTGTAGGCGCGCGTCAGCGGCCGGCCCTCATGCTCGAGGCCGAGCATAACGAACTGGCCGTTGATGAAACGCAGGCCGGCGTCGCGCGTCGTGCGGAAGCTGAACAGCTTGTCGTTCCAGTGATGGACGGAAAGGACGCGCTGCGTGGACAAAGTGCTCATGGTAGCCCTAGGACAGTTTTCAATGCGCCCGATGCTATTGCAGTGGGCACATATCTGTAAAATTGATTATAGTTATAAGCAGTATCTAGGAAGTGCATATGAAGTTTACCTTGCGGCAAATGGCGGTATTCGTCGCGGTCGCGCGCCAGGAAAGCGTGTCGCGCGCGGCCGAAGCGCTGTCGCTGTCGCAGTCGGCGACCAGCATGGCGCTCGCCGAACTCGAGCGCCTTTACGACACCCAGCTCTTCGACCGCCTCGGCAAGTCCCTGCGGCTCAACGAGCTTGGCCAGGCGCTGTTGCCGCAGGCGCTCGAGTTGATCGAGCGGGCCACGGCGATCGAGACCGTCCTCGAAGGGCGCGCCGGCTTCGGCAAGCTGCGCATCGGCGCGACGCTGACCATCGGCAACTACCTGGCGACGCTGATCGTCGCGGATTATCTCAAGCGCCATCCGGAAAGCTCGGCGCAATTGCAGGTGCATAACACGGCGACGATCATCGACCAGCTGGCGCGTTACGAACTCGACCTCGGCCTCATCGAAGGGACTTGCCGCCACCCCGATCTCGTCGTCGAGCCCTGGGTCGAAGACGAACTCGTCGTATTCTGTGCGCCGGCACATCCGCTCGCCAAGCGGCGTTCGGCAACGCTGGCCAGGCTGGCCAAGGAACACTGGATCGTGCGCGAGCCCGGTTCCGGAACGCGCGAGACGCTCGATCAGGCCTTGCGGCACCACCATTCCGAGTTGAAAGTGCGGCTCGAACTCGAGCACACCGAAGCGATCAAGCGCGCCGTCGAGTTCGGCCTCGGCATCGGCTGCATTTCTCGGCTGGCACTGCGCGAAGCCTTCCGGCGCGGCAGCCTGGTGCCGATTGAAACGCCGGAACTCGATCTCTTGCGGCATTTCCAGTTTGTCTGGCACAAACGCAAGTTCCACACCGCCGGCATGCGCGAATTCGTCGCGCTGTGCCGCGCGATGACCGCCGGCGTCAAGCGCAGCGACGAGATCGAGTGGCCTTTTATTCCGTGACAGCGGCCGCCGAAGCGGCCGCGTCTGCTTTATCTACTTGCCGCCGCGGAACTTGGCGATTGCATCCACCATTTCCTTGTAGCGCTCGGGGCTGTATTCCTTGGCAAACTTGTCGTGCATCGGCAAGACTTTCTCGCGCATCTTGGCAAGTTCGGCCGCGGCCACTTCATTGACAATCAACTTCTTCTCTTTGACGACATTCAGAGAGTCGGCTTCAAGTTTTTCGGCCATTGCCCACTGCTGAACCTTGGCCTCGTCAAACGCGTCCTTCAGCAACTTCTTCTCGTCGGCGGTCAACGTGTCCCAGATCTTCTTGCTGAACAGGACCGATTGCGGCTCGTACATGTGGCGAGTGAGCGACATGTATTTCTGCACTTCGTAATACTTGGAAAAGTTGACATTGATCATCGGCTGGGCACAGCCATCGACAATTCTCGTCTCGAGCGCATTGTAGAGTTCCGCCACGGCCATCGACACCGCGTTGCCGCCGAGGTCGTTGATGAACTCGATGTTGATCGGCGTCTCGGTCACGCGCAGCTTTTGCCCCTTGAAGTCTTCAGCGGTAACGATCGGATGCTTGTTGCTCAGCATGTTGAGGAAGCCGAAGCCGAAATAGCCGAGGCCGACGATACCCTTGGGTTCGAGGGAGGCGTGGATCTTCTGTCCGACGGGGCCATCCAGCACGGTTTGAACTTCCTTCCAGCTACCCCAAAGGAAGGGGAGCTGGACCAATCCGGCTTCCTTGGAGTTGCCCACCAGCAGGCTGGTGTACATGCTCGTCATTTCGATGGTGCCGCCCTGCATCGCCGACAAGGCCTGGACATCCTTGCCGAGCGTCCCGTTGGGGAAGAGCTTCACGACAATCTTGCCGCCGCTCTTCTTGGCGACCAGGTCGGCAAAGATTTTGGCGCCCTCGTGCTGCGGGTTGCCTTCGCCGTTGGCGTAGGCCATGCGCATCACATGGTCCCTGATGTCGGCGGCGCAGGCCATGCCGGCGGCCAGCAACATGCTGCAGAGCGCAGTAAGTGCAACGATTCCTTTGAATGCCTTGTTCATGTGTTCCCTCCTGTGGATAAATACCGGTCGTCATCGCCGGACTTGACACCTGATGTATCGACTTGCCTGGGTGTGTCTCTTGCGCCATGCCTGGAATGTTCATCAGGGCACGGATGTCATCGTTCTTGGAGCAAATGCGCTGTGCGTACAGCCCGCTGCGCTGCCGGATTCTGCGGACAGGCTGACCCGCTCGCCGCTCGTTGCCGCCCGCGCGACGGCGAGAGCGACCTCCAGGGTCCGCGTTGCGTCGCGCACGCTGCAGCGCGGTGTTTCCTCGCCGCGGATGACCTTGCAGAAGTGCGCGATCTGCTTGAACAGCGGGTCCGCATCGATGCGTTCCAGTTGCGTTCGGTTCAGCGGCTTCATCCACGAGCGTTCGCCCGTGTAGGTCAGGAGCTTCATGGTCGGCACCGCCAGCGAGCCCTTCGTGCCGGCAATGAAATAGCAGTTCTCGTCCGGGAAGTAATCGTAGTCCTTGTTCTCTCCGGACGTTTGTTCCCAGCTGCGCGGACTCGCCGCGCAATCGGAAAGCATGAAGGTCCCCAGGGCGCCGTTGGCGAAACGCAGATTGATCGCCGCCGTGTCCTCGATTTCAAAGCCGCGCGTGGCATTGGACGCGAAGGCCTGGACTTCGACGATATCGCCAATCAAGGCGCGAAGATTGTCGATTTCGTGAATCAAATTGACGAGGATGGGGCCGGCGCCCTTTTGTTTGCGCCAGGAAGCGACGTCGTAATAACTGTCGGGCTTGAAAAAGGTTGCGCTGGCGGTTACCGCAACGAGCTTGCCGAGCGCGCCGCTGGCGATGATGGCGCGCGCCTGTTCGAGAATCGCGCTGTGGCGGCGGTGGTGGCCGACGAGAACCGGAACCTTGGCCTCTTCGACTGCAAGAACCAGCCGTTGCGCGTCTTCCAGGGAATCGGAAATCGGCTTTTCGACAAGTACCGCAATGCCTGCGGCGATGCATTTCAGGGTGTCTGAAACATGCAGCTTGTTCGGCGTCGCCAGGACCACGCCATCCGGCCGCATCGCTTCAAGCAGGTCGTGCAGCCGGGTGAAGAGGGGCACGCCGGCAGCCCTGGCCTTGGCAAGAGCCTCGGGGTCGGGATCGACCAGCGCAACAAGCTCGCATTCCTCATGCTGCTGTATGCAGCGGATATGGTCGCGGCCAATAACGCCGGCGCCCGCGACGGCAATTCGCAAACGACTCACGCTATCAAGTCCCCCGGATAATAGTCAAGTGGCCTTCGCCAGCTTCTTTCGCGCATGGTGCCAAGCCCGCATTTTGCGCTGCCTGGGCCTGTCGTCTGAAGGCACTATAGGGTTGCCAATTAATCTTGTAAATTAGATGAGATATATACGGCCCATATAATTGAGGATATGATGAATCGAGGGCCTGACTGGATCCGATCGCCGGGGCTGTCGCTGCAGCGCGTTTGCAAGGGAAGGGCGCCAATGAACGAAAACCTGGAATTCGAGAATCAACTCGATGTGAAGGACATGCGCTTGCTCGAATGTCTCTACACGACGCGCAGCGTGACCAGGACCGCCGAGCTGATGGGGCAATCGCAGCCGAACGTCAGCACCTGGCTGCGACGCGTGCGCGAACGGATCGGAGATTCGCTCTTCGTGCGAACCAGCGGCGGAATGACGGCGACGCCACGCGCCGAAATTCTGGTGGCCAGGATTCGCGAAATACTCGAGGCCATTCACCAGCTGACCGACGTCGCGCCCGGCTTTGATCCGGGCACCTCAACGCGTCTTTTTCGCTTATGCATGCCCGACTCGGCGCAAATCACGCTGTTGCCAAGAATGTTGCAGCACATCCGAGATTGCGCGCCGCATGTGCAGGTGGAAGCGTTGCCGGTGGACAAACTAACCGCCGGCTTGCTCGAGAGCGGTGAAGCGGATCTTGCCTACGGCGGCTTCGTCCCGGGCATGGAGAAACATTTCTATCAACAGGCGCTGTTCGAGCAGGACTTCGTTTGCCTGCTCAATCGCAAGCACCCGCGCATCAAAGGTGACATGACAATCGACGACTACCGCCGTGAAGCGCATGTCTCGGTCAGCTACGGCGGTGTCAACGAGGTCATCGATGCGGCCATGAAAAGGCAGCGCGTCCAAAGACGCGTCCTGGTATTCCTGCAGGGCTTCCTCGGCGTCCCGAAAATCATTGCAACCACGGACATGATCACGACACTGCCGCGGCAAATCGGAACGACCTTGGCGAAGAGCGGCGCACTACGACTTGTGGACTGCCCCGTCCCCATGCCGACCTACATGGTCAGGCAGTACTGGCATATCCGCTTTCATCACGAGCCCGGCAATCAATGGCTCCGCGCCATTTGCGCCGAGCAGGCGGTCTTCTAGGGCTGCGGCGCCACGGCGTCGCCGACTCAGAGCAGCGCTTCAACGTCCTTGGCGATGGCCTCCGGCGTCGTCGCCGGCGCGTAGCGCGCGATCACCTGGCCCTGGCGATCGACCAGGAATTTGGTGAAATTCCACTTGATCGCTTCGCTGCCGAGCACGCCCGGCGCTGATTTCTTCAGGTGCCGGTAGAGGGCGTGCGCCTTGTCGCCATTGACGTCGATCTTGGCGAAGAGCGGAAAGCTGACGCCGTAGTTTTTCTCGCAGAAGGACGCGATGGCCCCGGCCGTTCCGGGTTCCTGCGCGCCGAACTGGTTGCACGGGAAGCCGAGCACCACCAGGCCGCGTTGCTTGTAGCGCTGGTAGAGCGCCTCGAGGCCGGCGTACTGGGGCGTAAAACCGCATTCACTGGCCGTATTGACGATGAGCAGAACCTTGCCGGCGTAGTCGGCGAGCGCTTGTGCCTGGCCTTGCAGGCGCTCTGCCGAGAATCCGGATAGCTTGTACTGTGATTCGATCATGCGCGTTCTCCTTTGCTCGTGGCTGGCGGGCAGTACCGCGGTCGTCATCGCCTCGGGGAAAAGCGGCGACGCACCTGCATTCTAGCGTGCTTGTGCGGTGGTTCGGAGAGAAGCAGCGATCCCCGGGGCTGACGCCCCGGCGATGAAAAGGCGGGGGCCGTTGCAGCCCCCGCGTATGCATCAGTTGATCATCGGCGCAACGTAAGGCATGGTCATGCCAAGCAGCCAGAGCATAATCAGTACGACCGGCAGATGGAAGAGCAGTTGCAAGGTCGAGTACCCGGCGAGGTCGCGTGCCTTGACGCCG
>CAIXAY010000217.1 GCA_903917505.1 uncultured beta proteobacterium
AAGATCGGTGTGACACAGAGCGGCGGTTCCCGCTACGAAAGCGGCCGCAATATGCCCAAGCCGGTACGCGAACTGCTGCGCCTGGTGCACGTCGAGCAAATCGACATCCAGCGCATCAAGCGCGAAGACGTGGATCTCGTTGAGTATCTGAAGAGTGCCGAAGCGGAACTCTACAAGACGCTCAAGAAGTCCGCGAAGAGCAAGAGAAAAGCAGCCTGAGCTTCAGGTCGCCGCGTCAGGGGTTGAGCACGAGCTCAATTCCCAATGACGCGATGCGGCTGGCGAAGCGCTGCAGGGTTTGTTGCGGCAGGTTCGACAGTTGCTCCGCACCCGGCTGCAATGAGGGGCGTGCCAAACCGTAAAGGTGCACGCCTTTTATTTTTTGCCTGACGGCTTCGATGAACGCCAGATAGGCAAGTTGTTCCGCCTCGCTGGCTTCGGCCCCGTCGATCGCGAAGTAGCAGGTCTGTACCCAGGTCGGCGCGAGCCTCGCGCAATCGAGCAAGGCCGCCCTGATCCGCGCCGGCGTCAGGCGAACGCCATTGACCCGCGCGATCCCCGCTGCGCTGGCGCGATCAATCTTGAACCACACTTCGCCGTTCAGCGCGCCGATTCTGGCGATGCCCTGCCTTACCTTCGGCCGGTGCAGCAGGCTGCCATTGGTGATCAGGCGTATCTTGAGTTGCTCGAGCAGGGCAAAGTCGCGCAGCACGTTCTCGACGACGACGACGGCATCGGAAAACTCCGCCGCGCTCGTCGGTTCGCCATTCCCCGAAAAAGCCACATCCATCAATCGACGCGCTTCGGGCGGAGCGATCCGCGCCAGGAAATCGCCGCTCGTCGCCTGCTGCAGGAAGCCGCGCAGTTCGCTCTCCAACTGCGCGAGATCGATGGGCGGCGGTCCGCCGCGCGTCAGGTCCGGGACCTGGCAATAGACGCAGGCCCAATTGCAGGCGTTGTTGACGTTCAGGTTGATGCCGACCGAAACGCCGCCCGCGCGCCGCGACACGACCGGGTAGACGTAGTTGAGGCCGGCACTGTCGCGGCTGTGGTCCTTGACGCTCAGCATGGTTTTGATTTCTTTCATGAGGCGAAGATGTCATCCCGGCGAAAGCCGGGATGACGATGATAGGCCTGCCCGCCTGTGTAAAAGGGCCCGCCAACGCAATGATATAATCAGCGCTCGAAATGTTCCCGGGTATTTCAATGCTGATCACGCGCCGCCTCGAGTTTGATGCCGGTCACCGCATCCCTGACCACAAGAGCCAGTGCCGCCATCTGCATGGCCATCGCTACGCCATCGAAATCACGCTAGTCGGCGAGATCATCCGCCGCGAAGGCGATTGCGCCAACGGCATGGTGATGGACTTTTCCGAGATCAAGTCGCTGGCCCTTGAACATCTGGTCGACCGCTGGGATCACGCCTTCCTCGTCCATGCCGGCGACACCGCCGTCGTGCAGTTTCTGCAGTCGCTGCCCGACCACAAGACGGTGCTGCTGCCCTGCACGCCGACCGCCGAAAACCTCGCCGAACAGGCGTTTGCGATTCTCGATGCGGTCTATCGCGACACCTACGGCAATCAGCTGCGCCTGCAACGCGTTCGCCTTTACGAAACCCCCAACTGCTGGGCCGACGCGCTGCGCACCTGAGCGCTGCGCTGGCGTCAGCGCGCGCCTTGCGGACTGATCTCGGCGCGTATCCAGTCGCGAAAGGCAAGCACGATGGCGTCTTCCGCGTTCGCCTCGGGACTCACCAGGTAGTAGGCATAAGCCGACGGGATGGTGATTGCAAACGGAATGACCAGGCGCCCGGCCGCGACATCCGCTTCGACATGCTGCCTGATCACCAGCGCGACGCCCTGCCCGCCGAGCGCCGCTTCGTGCACCAGGACGGAGTTGGAAAAACGCGGGCCGTGTTCGCTGTCCATGCCGGTGATGCCGGCGAGCTTGAGCCATTTCGCCCAGCTTGGCCGCTTTTCAACAATCGGGATTGTTTCATCGTGAATCAGGATGTGCTGGCGCAAATCATCGAGCAGGCGCAAGGGCGCCGCGCCGTTCCGCAGACCCGGGCTGCACACCGGCACGTAGTCGGGCGTCAATAGCTTTTCCACCCGATAACCCGGATACAGGCCGCTGCCAAAACGAATCGCCACTTCGCTCGTTTCCTGGCGCGGGTCCGTCTCGTCGTCGCTTCGCGGCGCGAAAGCATGCGGCCCGTCGATCGTATCGGAGCTGCTGGTGATCCTGATCGCCACCTCCGGATACGCGATCGAAAAGCGCGACAGATGCGGAACGAGCCAGCGCGTCGCGAACGACGGCGGCGCGCTGACGTTCAGCGAATGAATCTTGCCATGCCGGGTAATCTCGATTCCCGCCGCGAAACAATCAAGCCCGGCACGAATGTTCGGAACCATCGCGCTTCCGTCGTCGGTCAGCCGCAATGCGTTGGGACAGCGCTGGAACAATGCGAGGCCCAGATAGGATTCGAGGTTCTTGATCTGCTGGCTCACCGCGGACGGCGTGACGTGCAATTCCTCGGCCGCCTTTTTGAAACTCAGATGGCGTGCCGCAGCTTCGAAAGTCCGAAAGGTGGACAGCGGAGGAAAACGGTAGGACACGATGGAATCTGGCGAAGATCGCAGACACAAGTTTTTCTAATGCCGACGATTATAAACCATTGTTTGCCGGGGTGCGGCATGACAACTATATACAAGATATCCACGTTGAACATTGAGGGAACCACCATGAGCCAAGCCAGTATTCTCCACACCCACGACGCCGCCTCGCATTTCGCAACGCCGGCGCGGACGAGCGACCCGCGCAAGCTTGCCGTTTCGCCTGCGCAGGACAACAGCCGCAATTACCTGCCCGGCCTGAGGCCGGTAGCCAACGAATTGCAAGCCTATTTCAAGGACGAGTTCGTCTGGCTGAACTGCTGAGGGCGAAGACCCTTGCCCATCGCAGTCTCCGTGACTTGCTTCGCCACGACAAGATAGTAGCCATCAAGAGAGGCCTTGTATGAATTCGCAATTTTCCGTTCCCATCCCCACCGATCTCTATATCCGCGTCGAGGATTTCCTGCGCGCCGAAGGAAAGGCCAGCGATCCGGTTGCGACAATCGCCCTGGCGGTCGATAACTGGATCAAGCGCGCGCAAGCGAAACCGGCGGCGACGCCACAGTCCGCGAAAGCCGCAAGATGGAATAACGACTGGATCATGTTTGGATCGCCGCCGCAGGCGTAGGCAGCACGCATCCCCGCGCCCAGGCGCTGGGCACCGGCTTCCGCCGGTGCGACGGCATAGGGCACATCGTCATTCCGGCGAAAGCCGGAATCCATAAGGGCTTGGCGCCGGGCGCTGCGCTTTCTGCGGCTGCCTTCGCCGGAAAGACGGCAGAAGCCCTGATCAGCACTTTCTTGGCGCTCGGGCCGCATTGCGCGTCATGCGCCGCGGCCCCATCACCGCACCCGCCCCCAAAGTTTTGCCCTACAGATTATTGCGCAGCGGTTCCGCGCAAGGACACGGATCGGACGCGCACGGTGGATGCAATTGATGACATACTCCGTCTGCAGCGGCGCGTTCCGTTCCGGCACCGAGCTGGAAAATACTCAGCCCGCATACTAAGGTATAGTATTTGGTGCCCCGGTCGGCGTCAAACCATCAGCTGCAGGCATTGTGTACTAAGCCGCTCGCCGCGAAGAAGGGCGCCTAGAACACGGCCCTTGACTGACTTAGGCGAGGGGTAGCAGAATAGCTGCGTTGTCTCCTCTCCTGTACTGCCGACTTCGACGAGCCCCCGCTCGTCGTTGTCATTTGCGAGGATGGTATTCATGGCGCCCCCCGATCCGCGCGTTTTGCTACCGCCGCGCGAGCCTTGGCAGACCTATCTTCCTTGCCGGCATTACGGCTCTCAGATTGGCGATCCATCCAACTAGCAACTTCGTCCGAACGCCATCGCACGCAATTCTTCGATAGGGGTACGGCTGATGGAAAATCGCCTGATTTGATGCGCTCATAAAGGGGGGTCTTTGTGAGACCGGTGAGGTGAGCAACCTCTTTGAAATCGATGTAACGGAAGGTGATCTGGTTCATTTGGCCACCTGTATAGCAGGCCACGCCAGCCGCCCATTTGCCAGCTTAAGT